>NZ_JBGCCP010000023.1:0-181337 GCF_041262705.1 Catenulispora sp. MAP12-49
CCCGGAAGCCGCCCTCGACTGCGCTGCCGGGCTCTACCTCGGCGAACCGACAGCCTGATCAAACCCCCGAAGAATCAACGCGGCGCTGCACTAGCTCTGTTGGTGCTAGCTCTGTCACTGCTACCTCGGTCACTGCCACCTCGATCCAGGACAGCCCCGGGCCGCTGCTGTGCGCGACGCCGGCTGCCATCCAAACCCTGCGCCATGAGGCACCGGAGCAGGCCCGGGCCTGGCGGTTCGCCGTGCGTCGCGCGCTCACCGAGGCGCTCGCCGACGGCTACCACATCACCGGCTTCACGCGCTCCGGCTGGTACTTGCTCGACTGAGATCGGCAGCCGACTCTCGCTGAATCCGACGTCTGCTGAAAGGGGGATGTGCCCATGACCGACACCGATCTCGACGGCCTCCTGCCGGAACTGGTCGCCCTGCTAGACACCGCCACCCGGGAGAACCACGTGCCCGGCGCGGCCGTCGCGGTCAGCGACGGCGACCAGGTGATCGAGCTCGCCACCGGCGTGCTGAACCTGAACACCGGCGTGGCCGCGACGCCCGACTCGCTGTTCCAGATCGGCTCGATCACCAAGACCCTCACCGCGACGCTGACCATGCAGCTCGTCGAGGCGGGCCTGGTGGACCTGGACGAGCCGGCGCGCACCTACGTGCCCGAGCTGACGGTCTCCGACCCGGCCGCCGCCGAGTCCGTCACGGTGCGCCAGCTCCTGAGCCACACCAGCGGCCTGCCCGGCGACGTCTTCACCGACTTCGGCCGGGGCGACGACGCGGTGCTGCGCTACGTCGAGGGCCTCAAGGACCACGACCAGATGTACGAGCCGGGCCGGATGTTCTCCTACTGCAACGCCGCGTACTCCGTGCTCGGCCTGCTGGTGCAGCGCATCAGGGAGCTGCCGTCGTGGGAGGCGGCGCTGCGCGAGCACCTCATCGCGCCGCTGGGCCTGACGCACATGGCCGCTCTGCCGGAGGAGGCGCTGCTGTTCCGCACCGCCGTCGGCCACCTCGACGGCCCCGACGGCGGGCAGCAGGTCGCGCCGATCTGGCAGCTGCCGCGCTCGGCGGCCCCGGCCGGCGCCTCGACCGCCGCTCGCGCCCGGGACCTGATCGCCTTCGCCCGCGCCCACATGAACGGCGGCCTGGCCCAGGACGGCACCCGGATCCTGAGCGAGGCCTCGGTGGCCGCGATGCGGGAGCAGCAGGTGGCCCTGCCCGGCAGCGGCAACCTGCTCGGCACCGGCTGGGGCCTGGGCTTCGCGCTGATCGACCGCCCCGGCGGCCTCGTGGTCGGCCACGACGGCGGCACCATCGGGCAGACCTCCCGGCTGCGGTTCGCCCCCGACAAGGGCGTCGCGTTCTCCGTGCTCACCAACGGCGGCGACGCGCTGCCGGTGTTCGAGGCCGTGGAGCGCGCGGTCTTCGGCGCGCTGGCCGGCATCGAGGCGCAGAGCCGTGACGTGCCGCCGCAGCCGGCCGTCCCGATCGAGGCCGAGCCGTTCCTCGGCAGCTATGCCGACGCCGGACAGCGGGTGGACATCGTCCGGAGCCACGACGGCGGCCTGCAGGCCGTCCTCACCCCGCTCGGCGCGATCGCGGCCCTGACCGGCCCCGACCCCCAGTACAAGCCGCTGGTCGGCTATACCCCGTCCTCGCTGCTCGACGCCGAGCCCGAGCGGGGCCGGTACCTGGAATACGCCGTTCCCGAGGTCGACGAGCAGGGCCGGGCCACCCACCTGTTCCTCGGCGGTCGCATCCACACGCGCATGTCTGACGCCGACGCGTTGCGATACCCCCTGCTCGAAAACAGGCCCGACGTCCGGCCGACCGTTGATCATTCCCCTCCGGCCGATGTCGATCTAGGGTGAGCTCCGTGCGCACCACCCCTGACGTCACCTCGCGAGCCGCGCTCGGCCGGGTCCTGGACCACCTCGGTACCACCCTGCTCGATCTGGCCGCCGGCGATCCGGGATGCGCGCCGGACGTCGGCGGTGTCGTCATCCACGACCCGCTCGACGAGCCGGCGCTGCCGCCGGGCGCGCTGGTCCTGGGGGTCGGCGTGCGCGGCGCGGCCGAGACCTGCGAGCTGCTGGAGCGGATCGCGGCCGACGGCGGGGCCGGGCTGATCGTGCGGGCCCCGGCCGAGGTGGACGACCAGGTCCGCCGGACCGTCTCGCAGACCGGCACGGTGCTGCTGGGCCTGGTGCGCGGCGCGTCCTGGGCCCAGCTGACCTCGCTGCTGCGCACCCTGCTGGCCGAGGGCGACGTGGTTCCCACCGAGGCCGAAACGATCGGCGGCGTCCCGGCCGGCGACCTGTTCGCCCTGGCCAACGCCATCAGCGCGCTGCTGGACGCGCCGATCACCATCGAGGACCGCAGCTCGCGCGTCCTGGCCTTCTCCGGCCGCCAGGACGAGGCGGACCAGTCGCGGGTGCAGACCATCCTGGGCCGCCAGGTCCCCGCCGACTACACTCGGCTGCTGGAACAGCGCGGCTACTTCCGCGAGCTTTACCGGCACGAGCGCCCGGTCCTGATCCGGGCCGAGGCCTTCGGCCTGCCGACGGTGACCCGGGCCCGCCAGGCGATCGCGGTCCGCGCCGGGGACGAGATCCTCGGCTCGATCTGGGCGGCCGTCGCCGAACCCCTGCCCCCGGCCCGCGAGCAGGCGTTCATCGAGGCGGCCAAGCTCGTCGCCCTGCACCTGCTGCGCATGCGCGCCGGCGCCGACGTCGAGCGCCGGCTGCGCGCCGAGCTCGTCTCGATCCTGCTGGAGGGCGGCCCGGCGGCGGCCGACGCGGCGACCCGCCTCGGCCTGGCCGGCCGCGCCTGCGTGGTCGCCGCGGCCGCCGCCCCGGAAGGCGCGCAGGCCGAGGGCGCCCGCGAGCTGGCCCGCTTCGAGACCGCACGCCAGCAGGCCCTGGACACCCTGGCCGTCCACCTCTCGGCGGTGCACCACGGCTCGGTGGCGGCCGTGCTGGGCGGTGTCGTCTACGCGGTCCTGCCGGTCGACACCTCCGACGAACAGGCCGCCGAGCAACGGGTCACGACCGTCCTGAAGGAGTACCAGGAGCGCACCGGCGGCACCGACCTGGTCGGCATCGGCCGCATCGCCCTGGACCTGCACGCGGTGCCCCGGTCGCGGCAGGACGCGGACCGCGTCCTGCGGGTCCTGCGGCGCCGGCGCTCCCGCCGGACGATGGCGAGCCTGTCGGAGGTGTACGCGGAAGCGCTGCTGATCGACGTGGCCGCGGCCGACGGCCACAGCCCCTCGGGACCGGTCGCCGGGCTCGCGGAGTACGACCGGGAGCACAACAGCAGCCTGGTGGAGACGCTCACGGCGTGGCTGGACGCGTTCGGGGACATCAACGCCGCGGCCGAGGCGGTTCACATCCACCCGAACACGTTCCGGTATCGGTTGCACCGGATCGCGGAGATCGGGGATGTGGACCTCGGCGATAGCGAGTCGCGGTTTGCGTTGATGCTGCAATTGCGATTGCTGGACGCTTAGGCGCGTTGCTCTTAGGCTCATTGCTCTTAGAGCCGTCGCTCTCAGGTTCGTCGAAGGTCCCCAGCCTCATCGCGCGCACCTCGCGCGACGCGAGCGGCATCGTCGCCGACGCCAGCGTCAAGGCCGCCGCCGCACACAGCACCGGTGCCACGCCGAAGGCGTCGGCGAGCGGGCCGGCCACGGCGTAGCCGAGGGGGATCGGCAGCAGCTGGACGAGTCCGTTCACCGCGTTCATGCGGGCCAGCAGCTCATCGGGGATCGCCAGCTGGCGGTACGTCGACCAGGCCAGGATGCTCATGTCGGTGCCGATGCCGGCGGTCGCCGTGCCCAGCACGACGACCCACGTCGGGGCCGCAGCCGCCATCGCGATGAGCGGCACGGCCATGTACGCCGATCCCGCCGCCATCACGACTCCGACTCGCTGTGGACGCCAGAGGAACGCGCCGAGGGAGCCCGTCAGCAGACCGACGGCGAACCCCGCCGAGATCTCGCCCCAGGCGACCGCGCCGCCGTGGGAGCGCAGTGCGTACACAGGTCCGAGCAGCTGGAATCCGACCAGCCAGCCGAGTACTCCCACCGCGCTCTGGGCCACCACGATTCGCAGCCAGGGCCGCGCCCAGAATTCGCGCACGCCCTCGGCCAGGCCCGCGGTGAACTTCTGCGCGCGGGCCGTGACCTCCTCGGCGGGCAGCCCGGTCATGATCAGTGCCGCGCCGAAGAACGTCGCCGCGTCCCACGCGATCGCCCAGCCCGGCCCGACCGTCGCGACGACCACGCCCGCGATCGCCGGCCCGGCGACCTTGAACACGTTGAATGCCATACGCAGCAACGCGTTCGCGTCGCGCCGCAGTGCGGCCGGGACGAGTCGGGCGACCGTCCCCTGCGCGGCCGGGGTGATGAAGGCGTTGGCCGTCCCGCCGAGGAAGGCCAGGAGCACCAGCTCGAAGACCCGCGCGCTTCCGGACAGCACGACGGCCGCGACCGTCCCCTGGACGCAGCCCGCGGCCACGTTGGCGAAGATCAGGACCCTGCTGCGCGGCACCCGGTCGGCCAGCGCGCCGCCGAAGAGCAGGAACAGCACCTGGGCGCCGACGTTCGCCATCAGCACGAAGCTCAGGTCGGCCGCCGACCCGCCCAGACGCAGCACGGCGAAGGCCAACGCCACCGGCGCCATCGCGGTGCCGGTGACCGACAGCACGCGGCCGGCCCAGAAGCGGCGGAATGCGGGTACTGACAGCGGAGCCAGGCGGTTCATCGCGCCCCATTAAAGCAGGACGGCAGATGAACTTGACGTCGGACTCAAGTAGGCTCGGCCCATGACTGACATCACCGGGCTGCCCGTGCGCCCGAGCTCGTACGAGGACCTGCAGGACCTGCTCGGCAAGGAGATCGGGCCCACCGACTGGTACATGGTCACCCAAGAACGCATCGACGCGTTCGCCGCCGCGACCGGTGACGACCAGTGGATCCACGTCGACCCCGAGCGGGCCGCGGCCAGCCCGCTGGGCACGACCATCGCGCACGGCCTGAACTACGGCTACGACAAGGTCCGCTTCCCGGCACCCCTGCCGTCCGGAACCCGGGTCCGGATGCGGCTCACGCTCCAGGGCGCCGACCGCGTGCCCGGCGGGATCCAGGTGCGGAGCCTGCAGGTCGTCGAGGCCGAGGGGATCGAGAAGCCGGTCGTGGTCGCCGAGGCTTTGGTGCGGATCGTCGAGTAGGGGCGACGGATTGTCGGCGGATTGTCGGCGGGTTGTCGGCGGATTGCTGGCGGAACGGGCGCAGGCCGGCCCCAAGCCGCGCCGGCCGGCCGCACATCGCGCGGCAGGCCGCGGCTCACCCGTCAGCCAGCCGCTGAATCGTCCGCCCCAGCCACACCCGCAGCGCCTCCGCGTCGCCGAGCTCCGAGCGCAGCACCCGTCGCCGCGTCGACACGCCGAGTACGAAGGCGTCGATCGCGGCGGCCCGCTCCCGTGCCTGGTCCTCGTCCAGGCCGCTCGCGCGCAGGTGTTGCCGCAGCGGCTCCAGGGAGTTCGCGTCGAGGAAGGTTGCCAGGGCTTCGGCCGCCTCGGGGCGCTCGCCCGACGCCCGTTGCAGCACCAGCAGCGGATCCTCGCCGGGTGCCCCGAACCAGCGCTGCACGATGCTCGCCGCCAGGCGTTCGCCGAGGGCGGCGCGGTCGCCGTCGAAGGAGTCCGAGACCGGGATCGTCACCCGGGCCGCCGCCAGGAACAGGCCGTCCTTGCCGCCGAAGTAGCGCGTGATCAGGTTCGGCGACACGCCGGCCGCGTCGGCCACGCCCTTGACCGTGATCGCGGCGTATCCGTGCTGCGCGAACTGGCGGCGGGCCTCCTCCAGGATCCGCTGCCTGGTGGCGGCCGCGTTGCGGGAAGTCATGTGTACGAGCATACACATCGATGTGTATGCTCGTACACATGACGGACGACCTGTACACCCGGATCCGCGCGGCCCGGCGCGTGGCCACCCCCTGGAGCGGCGACCGGACCCGCGGGATCACCGCCGGCCGGCTCGACGAACTGCTGGAGCGCTGGGCGGACGGCTACGACTGGCGCGAGCACGAGCAGCGCGTCGGCGGGTACCCCTGGCAGCCGGTCACCGCCGGCGGCATCGAACTGCGGGTGATCCACCAGCGCGCGGCCGACCCCGGGGCCCCGGTCGTGGTGCTGCTGCACGGCTGGCCGGACTCGGTCCTGCGCTTCGAGCGCGTGCTGCCGCTGCTGACGGATCTGCACGTGGTCGTCCCCGCGCTGCCGGGCTTCCCCTTCGCGCCCCCGCTCACCGAACCGGGCATGTCGGCCAACCGCGTCGCGGCGGTCGTCGCCGAGGCCCTCGCCGAACTCGGCTACCCGCGCTACACGCTGTCCGGCGGCGACGTCGGCGGCACCGTCGCGGAGATCATCGCGGCCGAGCACCCGGACCGCGTGGCCGCGCTGCACCTGACGAACGTCGCCCCGCAGCGCGCCCTCACCGCCGACCCGGCCAAACTCGCCCCCGACGCGGCGGCCTACCTGGCCCGCACCGGGCAGTGGTTCCGCGCCGAGGGCGGCTACATCGCCGAGCAGTCGACCCGCCCGAACACCCTCGCCGTCGCGCTCGGCGACTCCCCGGCGGGCCTGGCGGCGTGGATCGTGGAGAAGCTGGAAGCATGGTCCGACGCCGGGGCCTTCACCATCGACGATCTCCTCACCTGGGTCAGCGCCTACTGGTTCACCGGCACCATCGGGACCTCGTTCGCGTCCTACACCGAGCCGGCCACGATGCCCGGCCGGCTCGACACCCCGACCGTCCTCTCGGTGTTCCCACGCGACACCAAGCCGGAGCCGCGAAGCTACGCCGAGGCGTTCCTGAACGTCCGCGAGTACGTGGAACACGATGCCGGCGGCCACTTCGCCGCATGGGAGAACCCTGATGACTATGTGAGGGATCTGCGACGTGCGGTGGAGATCGGAGCCTGAGAAGGTGGGCGCCCCCGACTTCTGTGTGGGTGAGTTCCTCGTGTGGGTGCGGCTGGGGTGGGGGCGCTCGCCGCGCAGGCGCCGCCGGAGGCGCTCTTCAAGCTCTTGACTGTGGCCTTTGACTGTCGCAGTAGAGCCGACCACCTGCCCACACCACCGCCGCCCCGCGAAACCAGCACCACCCCCGACCCGCGCCACCAACGGATCCGGCAAACCCCGCGCGAAGCCGTCAAGAAACGCCTGCGCCTGTCAGCCCACGAACAAACCGCAACCAGCGGTCTTCGGGTTCCTGGCGTTCCTGTTGTTGCCGGTGCTGATTCGCCGTCGACGGTGTAGGGATAATCCGGCTTCACGCCAGTATCCGTACACGACCGGACACACGACGCGATACCGTCTGCCAGTGCCGATATCAGAGTCCCCACATCGCACGAAGATATTCATCGCCTCGGTGGCCCTGCTGATGGCGATCGCCGGCACCGCGGTGGTCGTGGCGTATCAGGGCCGGCCGACGGCGCGCGCGGGGGTGAAGGGCACGGTGGTCCTGGACCAGCCGGCCGGCCTGAACACCGGCCCGGGGTACTTGCTGTACAAGACGACGGTCGCGGGTCCGGACGACGGCACGCTCGCCGAACGCCCCCTTTCCGCCGATTCCAGCAGCGTCGTGGGGACCCCGACGCTGTCCAACGTCCAGTGCGACCGGTCCTACACAGCGTCCGGAATCCTGTTGTGTCTGCGGGCCGACGACAATCTGGTGCGCGTCGCCGACGTCGCGGTCTACGACAAGACCTTCAAACTGATCAAGAAGCTGCAGGCCCCGGGCATCCCGAACCGCGCACGCCTGTCCGCCGACGGCCGCATGGCCGCCTGGACCACCTTCGTGGCCGGCGACGCCTACAACGGACCGGCCTTCTCCACCCGGACCTCGATCCTGGACCTGAGCACCGGGAAGCTGACCGACTCGCTGGAGACTTTCGCGATCACCTTGCAGGGCAAGCCCTACCACGCGGTCGACGAGAACCTGTGGGGCGTGACCTTCGCCGCCGACGACAACACCTTCTACGCCACCCTCGGCACCGGCGGCCGCACCTGGCTGGTCCGCGGCGACGTCGCCGCCCACACCCTGACGACGCTGATCGACAACGTCGAGTGCCCGTCGCTGTCCCCGGACGGCACCCGGATCGTCTTCAAGAAGCGGGTGTCGAACGACGCCTGGAAGATGTGGCACCTGACGGTGCTGAACCTGGCGACCCTGGCCGAGACGCCGCTGGCCGAACAGCGCAGCGTCGACGACCAGGCCGCCTGGCTCGACGACCACACGGTGATGTACGCGGTCCCGCAGTCGGGGGGCAGCGGGTACGACGTGTGGTCGGCGCCGGCCGACGGCTCGGGGAAGGCGACGCTGCTGGCGCCGAACGCGTTCTCGCCGTCGGTCACCTCGGGGTGAGGGCGGTCAGCTGACGGAGCGCGAGGTTCGCCGCGGCGAGCAGTTCGTCGCGGGACGCGCCGAGGGTGGACCGTACGGACAATCCGTGCCAGAGCGCCTGGACCAGTCCGGTGAGCGCGCCCGCCGAGGTGTCGGCGGGCAGTTGCCCTTCGTCCACGGCCTGTTCGATGCGGGCCCGGAGCATCTGCTCGTTGTCCCGGTGGAGATCGGCGATGTAGGAGCGGACATCGAGCGCCTCGCCGCTGTCAGCGAACACCGCGCTGCTGATCAGGCATCCGGGGTGATCATCAGTGGGCTGGGTGAACTCGCGGACCGAGCGTGTCAGGACGTGGTCGAGGACGGTGAGGACCTCGCGTTCGGCGACGGCTTCCCGGTAGATCTCGCGGTAGCGCTCGGCGTAGGTCCGCACCGCGACCTCGAACAGGGCCGCCTTGCTGCCGAACGCGGCGTACAGGCTCGACGTGGAGATCCCGATCGCGTCGGTGAGCGCGCGCGTCGAAGTCCCCGCATAGCCGCTCTCCCAGAACAGGCGGGCCGCGGCCAGCACCGCCCGGTCGCGGTCGAAGGCGCGAGGCCGGCCACGCCGCCCGGATGCGATCATGGGTTGCATTATAGAGCGTCTGCTCCATAATCAATTTATGGAGCGATCGATTCAGAAAACGGTGCCGGTCTCCCAGGACTCCACGGTCACCGTCGACATATACGGAGACGCCGACGCGCCGGGCCTGGTGATGGTCCCCGGCGTCATGAGCGACGCCCACGGCTGGCGCCACGTCGCCCGCTCGATCCACGCCTGGCCCTCCGTGGCCGTGCTCAACCGGCGCGGGCGCGCGCCGTCCGGTCCGCTGCCGTCCGGTTATACGCTCCACACCGAGGTGTCCGACGTGCTCGCGGTCCTGGACGCGCTCCCCGGGACCGAGGCCCTGTTCGGCTGGAGCTACGGCGGCCTGATCGCCCTCCTGGTGGCCGGCGGCAGGCCGGTGCCGCAGGTCATCGCCTACGAACCGGTCATCGCCCCGTTCGCGCACGACGCGCTGCCCCAGCTCGCGCAGGCCGCCGCCGACCGGGACCGGGACCGCAGCGTCGAGATCGTCAACACGCTGATCTCGGGCTTCCCCGCCGAGCACGTCGAAGCCCTGCGGTCGAACCCGCAAGACTGGCAAACGCTGCGGCGCCTGAGCGAGCCCCTGCACGCCGAACTGACCGCGCTCAACGAACTGCCGCCGCCGGACACGCTCGCCGAGCACGCGCGACGCGTCGACCTGATCATCGGCGAGACCAGCATCGGCACGGCACCGTACGGCACGTCGTCCGAGGACGTCCGGCGCCGCATCCGCCAGGGCCACGCCCAGCCCGCCCGCGTCGAGAAGCTGCCCGGACAGGGACACCTCGCCCACGTCGACGCGCCCGCCGCACTCGGCGGGCTCATCGACGCCCTGGCTGCGCGGCCCTGATCGGCTGCCGGCCGGCCGGTAGAGTCGTCGGCCTCAGTCAGCCTCAGTTGGCCGCGGTGAACCGCTGCCGCCGGTAGGCGGGCTTCTCGATCTCGTCCAGCATCGCGACCGCGTAGTCCTCGGCGGAGATGGTGTCGCCGGCGGGGGAGTCGGCCTCGGTCTTGTACGTGCCGGTGCGGGTGCCCGGCTGGATCACCGGGGCCGGGCTGAAGAAGGTCCAGTCCGCGCTGTCGCCGAGGCCGCGGATGTAGTCCAGGGCCTCGGCGCCGATGAGGGCCTCGGCCTTGTACAGGTCGGGGAACTCCGGGTCGTCGACCAGGCGGTGGCCGTTGACCAGCAGCGAGCCCGCGCCGCCGACGACGAGCAGGCGCGCGTCGCCGAGGTTCTCGGCCAGGGTGCGCAGCTGGGCCAGGAACTCGCGGCGGTCGCCGCCGGTGCGGCTGGGGCCGATGGCCGAGACGACCACGTCGGCGTCGGCCGCGACGCGCTTGGCGGACTCGGCGTCGCCGGCGTCGGCCTGGAGTGCGCGCACGCCCTCGGGCAGGGCGCCGCCGGAGCGGGTGATGCCGGTGACGTCGTGGCCGCGGGTCAGGGCCTCGGCCACCACCCGGCTGCCGATCATGCCGGAGGCTCCGTAGACGGCGATCTTCATGGTCGTTCTCCCTCGTCGTGGTTCGTTGTGGTGTTTCGGTGTCGCTGTTCGGTCTCACTGTCGCGTTGCCTGCGACAGTAACCATTGGTAACTGATTACTTCAACGTGCTATAAGTACCTCATGGTTACTATCACCCCTCCCCGGCTGGTCGACCGCTTCCGGGCGCAGCGCCGGACCGGTGAGCGCGGGGACCTGTTCGACGCCGACTGCCCGACCCGGCTGCTGCTGGACCGGATCGGCGACAAGTGGACGGTCCTGGTCGTCCTGCTGCTCTCCGACGGCCCGATGCGCTTCACCGAGCTGCGCACGCACCTCGGCCGCGTCGCCCCGAAGGTGCTGACCCAGTCGCTGCGCCGCATGGAACGCGACGGCCTGGTCACCCGCCGGATCTTCGCCGAGGTCCCGCCGCGTGTGGAGTACACCCTCACCGAGCTGGGCCACTCCCTGGCCGAGCCGATCGCGGTGATCGGCGACTGGGCCGAGCTGAACATGCCCCGGTTCATCGCCGCGCAGCAGGAGTACGACGCCGCGCACGCCGCCTCGGAGGAGGACGTGTCGGACCGGCCCCGCTAACGCTGGCCGACCCGCAGCCCGCCCTGGTACCGCCCCGGCGTCTGCCCGACGATCGCCGTGAACGCCTCGATGAAGCTGGTCGGATTCGCCCACCCGCACAGCGTCGCGGTCCCGGTCACCGACCGGCCCTGCGCGAGGTGCACCAGCGCGTGCTGGACCCGCAGCAGCGTGCGCCACTGGTGGAACGACATCCCCAGCTCGGCCCGGAACAGCCTGCTCAGCGTCCGCTCGCTGGCGCCCACCGCCCTGCCGAGCTCCGTGAGCGTCGCCGGATCGGCCGGATCGGCGTGCAGCCGGCCGGTGGCCGCGAGCAGCCGGTCGTCGGCCGGCTCGGGCAGGTAGAGCGAGTTCTCGGGCAGGTCGAGCAGTTCGTCGACGGCCACCTGGAGCAGCCGGGCCCCGACGCCGGGACGCAGCGCACGGCCGTCGGTGAGCTTGAGCACCACCTCGCGCAGCAACGCCGACACCGCGAACACGCTGGGATGCCCCGGAAGCCCGCCGCAAAGCTCATCCGGCAGCTCGACGATGCCGATCTCGGTCTCGGCGTAGGCACGGTGGTGGTGCTCGAAGCACGGCGGTGTCCAGGAGATGCGGTCGGCCGGCGAGACCCACGTGCCGCGCTCGGTCGTGGTGGCCAGGACACCGCTGGCCGCATAGAGGAGTTGGCCCTGCGCATGCGAATGCGGGGCGATGGCTTCGCCGTGGACAAGCGCCCACCGGCCTTGGCGGCTTTCCGGCATCACTGGTCAGGATAGCGGTAGCAGGCCAACCCGGGGATGAGCGACGGTGATGATATGCCCGATAGCCGAAACACCGACCGCCAAGCCAACACCGACCGCCAAGCCATCGCCGACCTCATGACCGGCTGGATCCACCGCGACCGCCACGACTGGAACGCCCTGGCCGCCCTCTTCCACGAAGACGCCACCCTCAGAATCCTGTGGTTCTCCGGTACAGCCCGCGAATTCATCGAACGCTCCCGCCGCATGGCCGAGGGCCCATTGCGCAGCAAGCACTTCATCGGCACCCCGACGATCGAGTTCGCCGGCGGCCGCGCCCTCGTCGAGACCAACGCGATCCTCCTGGCCGACCACACCGCCCTCGGCCTCGGCGCCACGATCCACAACCGCTTCCTGGACCGCGTCAGCCGCCGCGACGGAGCCTGGCGTATCGAGCACCGCGACTCCGTCTACGACCTGGGCGGCTTCACCTACCTTCGGCACCGGCGCGGCCGAGGACGTCGACTCCGAAGCCCTCCGCCGCCGCCACCCCCGCGAATACGCCGCGCTCGCGTACCTGCTCGAAAGCAGCGGCGCCACGGTGACCGGCACGTTCCCGACCCGCTTCAGCGAGCAGGAACAAGCCATCCTCACCGAGGGCCGCGCCTGGCTGGCTGCCTAACCGGCTGCCTGAACAACTCCCCTCACGCCGGCATCGGCAGCAGCATCACCGGCGCCGTCGTCGGCTGCGCCGAACCGCCGGCCGGCTCGACCGTCAGCCCGATCGTCTGCGCGTCGCCGAGCCCGTGCGCCAGCACCGAGTCGAACGCCTCGGACTTCACCGGCACCAGACCGCCCGACCGCGCCCCCGAGGGCCCCATCATCCACAGCTGATACACCTTGCCCGGCGACAGCTGCGACAGGCCGCTGACCGTGATCGCCGCCTCGTCGCGGGAACGGGACACCAGCACCCTGCCGTTGCCGCCGGTGCTGACGCTCACGCTCTCGGCGTGCACGTCCGGGGCGGCCAGCAACGAGGTGATCGCCGTGCCGCGCTCGCGCGCCTGGTCGATCTGGTTCTGCTGGTCGTTCAGCCGGACGCCCAGCACCGCGACCACCGCGGCCAGCCCGGCCGCCAGGCCCCAGCCCAGGGCGGTGAACCAGCGCCGCCGCGGCCGACGCTCGCTCTGGCGCGCCGGGACGTGGCTGATGATCGGCGGGATCTGCCGGGTCACCGCGATCCGCGCGTCGACCGCCGCCTTCAACCGCGCCGGCGGAGTCTGGGCCGCGGCCGAGGCCAGAAGCGCCGCGGTCTCCTGGAGCTCGGCGACCTCCTGCACACACGTGGGGCACTGCGCCAGATGGCGCTCGAACGCCTCCAGCTCGGCCGGCTCCAGCGCGTGGCACACATAGGCCCCGGTCAGAGAGTGGACCTCCGGATCCATCGCGTTCATCCTCCCACCCCCAGGCAGTCGCGCAGGCGGGCCAGGCCGTCGCGCAGACGGGTCTTCACGGTACCCAGCGGGCTGCTTAACAGGTGCGCCACCTGCGAATAGGTGTAGCCGCCGTAGTAGGCAAGCGTCACCGACTCACGCTGTAATTCCGTGAGGCCCTCCAGACAGCGCCGCACCCGCTCCCGGTCCAGCCGCGCCTCCACCGCCTCCACCACCTCGTCGAACGGCGGCACGACCTCCAGCTCCGCGGCGCGCGCCTCACGCCGGGCCGCAGCGTCGACGGACCGGACGCGGTCCACCGCGCGCGCGTGCGCCATCGTCAGCGCCCAGGCGCGCGCCGAACCCCGGGCCGGGTCGAAACGGCTGGCGGTGCGCCAGATCTCGACCAGGACCTCCTGGGCCACCTCCTCGGCCTGCGCCGGATCGCGCAGGATCCGGCGGGCCACCCCGAGAATCGGGCCGGACAGCTGCTCGTACACCGCGTCGAAGGCCCCGCGATCGCCGAGGGCCACGCGGTGCAGGTGCGTCTCCAACGTCGCCTGCTCCTCCGAAGCGGTTCTGGAGCTGGCACGTCCGAGCATGGGCTGTGGTCTCCAGTCCTCGAAGTCGTCTGGGGCGCGACGGCGCGCGGCCTGACCCAATTCTCGCCTCACGACAGCTATTCGGTGCCCAAGCCGTCCCGGATTGGTCCGGACGTGTCGGGATTCCAGAATCGGAGCGATTCTGCCGATCCCCGATCGAGTGAAGCGCCAAGCCGTTCCAATCCACGGCGCGCGCTGTTCCGAACGGCTGGCATGAGGCGCTTCGGGAGGACGGCCGGCACGGCGGTGGCACGGACGGTGCGGCGGGGCGCGGCCTTCGCGCTGCCCGGCGCGGCGATCGGCCTGATCACGGCCGGTCTCGCGGTCGGCGTGGGGGAGCTGGCGGCGGTGTGGTCCGGGCCGCAGACGGCCCCGGCGATCGCGGTCGGCTCGTCGGCGATCGACCTGACGCCGACGCCGTTGAAGGAGTTCGCGATCCGGCACTTCGGGACCGACGACAAACTCGTCCTGCTCACCGGGATCTACATCACGCTCGGCCTGATCGCGGTCGCCGCCGGCATCATCGCCGTGCGCCGCCTGGCCGTCGGGGCCGCGCTGGTCGCGCTGTTCGGTGTGATGGGCGCCTGGGCGGCCTTGTCACGTCCGACGTCGCAGGGCGGCGATCTGTGGCCGTCGCTGCTCGGCGCGACCGCCGCGGGGGCGGCGATGGTGCTTCTGGTGCGCAGCTATCGGGCTGCGACCGCACCACCGCCGGCCACGCCGTCGCCTTCGCGCCTGCCGGTCTGGGCTCAAGGCCGCCGGGGGTTCCTGGCCTTGGCGGTCGGCACGGCCGGTGCGGCAGCGGCGACCGGACTGGTCGGCCGCGTCGCGGTGGATCGGCGCTACAACGTAGCGGTCAAGCGTTCCCGCGTACGGATCCCGACGCCGGCCGTCCGCGCACCGGCGATCCCGGCCGGCGCGCATCCCAACGTCGTCGGCCTGTCCGAGTTCATCACCCCGAACTCAGAGTTCTACCGTGTCGACACCGCCCTGGTGTTGCCGCAGGTGGACCCGGAGGCCTGGACGCTGCGCATCCGCGGCATGGCCGACAAGCCGTTGGAGCTGTCCTTCGCCGAGTTGCTGGCCCGGCCGCTGATCGAGCACGACCAGACGCTTTCGTGCGTCTCCAACGAGGTCGGCGGCCCCTACGTGGGAACCGCGCGCTGGATCGGCGCCTCGCTGGCGGACTTGCTGCGCGAGGCCGGCGTGCAGCGCGGCGCGGACCAACTCGTCGGCCGCTCCATCGACGGCATGACCATCGGCACCCCGGTCGAATCAGTGCTCGACGGCCGCACCGGCCTGCTCGCGGTGGCGATGAACGGCGAGCCGCTGCCGATCGCGCACGGTTTCCCCTGCCGCATGCTGGTTCCCGGCTTCTTCGGCTACGTCTCGGCGACCAAGTGGCTGGTGGATCTGGAACTGACCACCTTCGCCGCATACGACAGCTACTGGGTCCAGCGCGGCTACTCGAAGGTAGCGCCGGTGAAGACAGCCTCGCGCATCGACGTGCCCAAACCGTTCGCTCACCTCCCGGCCGGCACGGTCACCGTCGCCGGGGTCGCCTGGGCCACGCACCGGGGCATCGACGCCGTCGAGGTCCGCTCCGACGGCGGCCCGTGGACGCTCGCGCGCCTGGCGCAGGCCGACACCCCTGATACCTGGCGGCAGTGGACGTGCCATCTGGATCTGCCGCCGGGCCTGCACAAGCTCGAGGTCCGCGCGACCGACGCCACCGGCGCCGTGCAGACCGCGCAGCGCGCCGACACCTTCCCCGACGGTGCCACCGGCTGGCATTCGGTGGTCTTCACCACGACGTGAGGGCTGTGGCGCCAGCACTTCGCAACTCGCAAGAATTCATGAAAAACATCGACCAATCCGCATCCACCACGGTTCCGAATACCAACTGTCAGCAGGACCCGGACACACCTGAATCAAGGAGCTGAACATGTTCTCCACCCGCAGCAAGACCGCCGCCGCTCTGCTGTGCTCGGCGGCGATCGCGGTGAGCGCGAGCGCGTGCAGCAGTAGTTCCAGCAAGCCCTCCGCCGCCCCGGCCGCGTCGTCGTCGAGCTCGATGGCAGCCGCCGGCTCGTCCAGCTCCTCGGACATGAGCACGAGCACGAGCACGAGCACGGCGAACTCGGCCGACGCGCCGTTCGGCACGGCCTGCTCGGCGGTGCCCACCACCGGCGCGGGCAGCTTCACCGGCATGGCCACGGCCCCGGTCGCCACCGCCGCCTCGAACAACCCGGTGCTGTCGACCCTGGTGACGGCGGTCCAGGCGGCCGGTCTGGCCGACACCCTCAACAACACCCAGGGCATCACGGTGTTCGCGCCGACCAACGACGCGTTCGCCAAGATCCCCGCCGCCACCCTGAAGTCGGTCCTGGCCGACAAGGCCCAGCTCACCAAGATCCTGACCTACCACGTGGTCTCCGGCAGGCTCACGCCGAGCCAGCTGGCCGGCACCCACACCACGCTCGAGGGCGGCACGGTCACCGTCACCGGCTCCGGCCAGTCGTTCAAGGTCAACGACGCGAACGTGGTCTGCGGCAACGTGCAGACCGCGAACGCCACCGTGTACATCGTCGACTCGGTGCTGATGCCGCCGACCAGCTGAATCAGGACTCGATGAAGGACCCGACGACGCGGGCCCGCCGGAGGTGTCGGAGCCCTCTGACATCCTGATGCCGATCAAGGGAAACGGCAGGGGTGGTGGAGTGAAGTACGAGCCGACGACCGAGCTTCCGGCGGCCGTGATCGACGCGATCGCGCAGGTGGTGGCGGAGGAGCTGGGCCGGGTGGCGCAGCTGGTTCCGCCCTCGCCCGCGGCGGAGTTGGGGCGGGTCGGCCAGCCGCAGCCCGACGGCGGATCGCGCCGGCCGAGGCCGCTCCAGAGCCCGCCGGGTTCTCAGCAGGGCTCCGCCGCCAGGGCCGGGTTGGCCGGCCTCCCGCAGCTGGTCGCCGAGCGCTTGCTCGGCGCCCTGGAGATGACGGTGGCGGCACTGGATCCCCTGGTGCCGCAACTGGTCGAGGTACTGCCGGAAGCGGGCCCGCGCTCGGGCCGGGTGGCCATCGCCACGGTGGGCAGCCAGAGCGAGATGCTGTTCGAGCTGGCCAGGCTGGAGTCCGTCGTGCCCGGCGCCACCGCCATGGTGGCCCACGTCGTGGCCGCCGTCGCCGAGCACCCCGCGGTGGCCCCGCAGCTGGTCGGCACCGGTTCGGACGAGGCCGCGATCGCCGCGTCCCACGGTGCGCGGCACCTGGCGCTGACGGCCGTCGTCGCCACGATCGTGCTGCGGCCGTTGTGGCCCGCCGTCACGGCCACCGCGATCATCGGCACGGCACTCGGGGTCGTGGCGCCGATCCTGCGCGACGCGCCGATGCCCGCCGCGTACGCCGACATGGTGCTGGCCAAGCGCCGGGCCGAATACCTGATGCCGCGTCATGGCAGTGGCCGGGCCGTCGTCACCGATCACGTCTTCACGCTGGCCGAAGGACCGCTGGCGTCCGTTCCGGACTTCTCGGAGAACGGCTTGGTCGCGGTGCTTCCCGACGGCATCGCCGTTCGCGCAGCGCAGGAATCCGGTTCCGTCTCCGTCTCATCGCACGTGGTCAAGGATCCGCCGCAGGTGGATGCCTCGATCTGGGACGAGATCGTCGAGCTGAGCTGGCGAGCGCCGGCCGGTGGCGCGGCTCTGTCCGGCGCCGGCGAGACCAACCAGATTTCCCAGACGGTACAGATTCCCCAGACGGTACAGATTTCCCAGACGATACAGATCACGCCTCCGTGGCCCGGCGACTACCGGGTCCGGGTCTGCGCGCGCGGCCGGGACGAGGAGAACGGCCAGGAGTACTACGACTTCGTGGTCTGGCATGCCGAAGCCGCCGATCCCGTGGTGCACAAGCAGTCCGACCGGCTCGGCCACCTGCTGCGCGGCGAGCCCGTGCCCGTGGTGCCCGCCGCCCCGGACGAGGTCTACCGTTGGGTCGAGTCGAGCTACCTGTCCGAGGCCGCCACGGTCACCTTCGTCGCCGACAAGACCGGTTCCGAGGTGCTGCGCGCGTTCGGCGCCGACGAGTCCGCGCCGACCCCGATCAAGCAGTTCCACGACCGGCACTACAGCAACGTCGATCCGTGGGTCTGCGTCCTGGACGTGCCCGGCGGCGCGGTCGCCGTGGAGTTCAACGGCTGGCAGGGCAGTGACAGGCCGGTCCTGCGCGCGCTGTCCTCGCCGGGGAACCGGGCCGGCGGCATGTTCTGGAACGTCAACGCGGTGACCCGGTTCTCCTTGGCCCGCAACGGGGACGTGCTGACCAACACCGAGTTCTACCGGGACCACATCGAATCCCCGGAGGCCCTCGAACTCCTGGCCGGCCTCGACCTGGAAGGCCGGCACCGAAAGGCCGTCGGCCTGCTGGCGGCGAGCCGGTTCACCGGCGTCTGGCTGTCCGCCGAGGATCTGGCCCGCATCGAAGCCGTCGACATCGGCTACCCGATCCTGCCGCTGCTGCCCGAACTGTATGCCGAGCAGCGCCTGCCCGACGGCTCGCGAAGCTGGCCCGGCCACGGCCCGCTCGGCGCCGACACCGACCGTCTGGCCACCCTGCCGGACGGCGAACTGCGCGAGTTCGCGTGGTGGGCCGCGGCCTTCGCCGTCGAGCACTCCGAGCTGTCCGGGCACCCGGCCGTCACCGCGATGCTGGCAGACCGCGCCTTCTCGCCCGAGGCCGAGGACCTGGCCCGCCGTTCCCAGCTCCACGACCACCTCAAGCACCGCTGGCTGTGGATGGCTTTGCACGAGGCCACCAACCCCGACCCGCTCGGCGCCGCCATCCGGTCCCTGGACGCGGCGCGTTACGCCGTGGCCGGCCATGCCGCCGAACTACTGGACCAAGCGCGGGCCCGGCTGCCGCGGCTGCCTGGCCCGCCTGGCCCGCCTCGGTAGTGGACCCGGGCCCTCGACCATGGGCAAGCTGTCCAGGGAACACCGGCGATCAGTTCACGGGGGCGTCAGGCATGTCGAAACTCGGTACGGCGGTCGACACACTCGTCGAGCAGCTGGAATCGTACGAGGCCCGGCTGAGCGAACTCACGGCGACCGTCACCGCTTTGACGGAGAAGGTCGCCACCCTCGAAGCCCGGCTGGTGAAGGCGACGACGGCCGACGTGGGATTCGAGCTCGTGCCGATCCGCGACGAGGCGACCATCGCCCTGGCCGAATACCGGCGCCAGCTGGACGACGTGTCGTTCGCGCCCGAGGCGGACGGCGTCACCTCGGCCATGCGGGCCGAGCACTACGCGGCGGTGGACGCCGTGGCGCGGGCGTCGAGCTGGATCGCGCAGACCGGGCCGACCCGCGACAAGGAGATCTACGCGGCCATCGGCGCCGGACGCAAAGCCCTGATCCGCCTCACCGCGATGCTGGAACACCGGCCGGTCCCGCAGCCGCTGCTGACCGCCGACGAGCTCTCGGGCTTCGTCAACGCCGCGACCGACGTCCACACCGGGGACCGGTTCCGCTGGGAGGGCGACGGCGACGCCGAGTTCCTGCTGGACCGGCCCGCATCCGGCAAGCCGGTGCTGCTCGAGGTCGCCTCGCTCGGCCAGCCCCATCAGGAGGTGGAGGCCATGCAGATCGTGCGCACCGACCGCGTACTGAGGGAACGCGGTTGGAGCACTGTCCGCCGCGGGTCTGCCCGCAGGGAGATGGTGAGCTCTGAGGTCACCCATGTGCGCGTCAAAGGGAACGCGCCCTGGTGCGTACGAGTGATCCAGCCCTACGAGCTGCCGCCGATGGGCCGCGTGACGAACGGACAGGGCGAGGCCTGGTTCCGGCACACGATGGGCGCCAGGAAGATCACGATCCAGGGCACGGAGGGCGGGTCGCTGGACTTCGTGCCGGACTGCGACTGCAGGGGTGTCTGCACCAGATACGGCCACTACAACATGAAAGACGTCGGTCACTACTATGGCGACTTCCGCGAGGACCTGAACCTGCCGCGCCGGACCGGCATGCTGCACGTGGCGATGCGCCGGAAATCCTTGTGGTCCATCACCGTTCTCGACGACCAGGGAGCCCTTCCCCCGGGAGTCGCCGGCGTCGTGGACCGGGTCCGCTCATGGCCGGGAACCCGGTCATGAGCGGACGGCCGCCAGCTCTCCGCGCAGCCGGTCGGCCTCGGCTTCGGCGCGCTCGGCGCGGGCTTGGTGAGCGGCTGACGCGGCTGTGAGGGCCTCGGCCCGGTCGTCGTAGGCCTTCTCCAGGCGGCGGAGTTCCTCGGCGTGGCGGCGGGCCTCGTCCTCCTTGGCCTGGAGGGCTGCGACGGCGCGTTCCTCGGCGCGGCCCTGTTCGATCTCGGCGTGCTGCTGTGCTGCGCGGGCGGCGGCGACGTCCTCGTCCGCGCGCTGCTTCACCTCTTCGAAGAGCTTGCCCATCGCTTCGACGAGAGTGTTCAGATTCTCCGGTTCCTGCGTGGTCGTTATCGCATCGAAGACCTGCTTCATAGTCTCTTCGGTGTTCGTCTGTTCGGTCGTCGGCTCCGACTGTTCGCCGCTCATCCGCCGCCCCCTCGTGAATAGTCAGGGCACGAACGTACCTCCCCGTCCTACGTCTTCGGCGGCCTGGGAATGAAGCCGCTGGTCCGCGCCGCGTACTCGGCGTACCCGGGACGCGTCTTCTTCAGATGCGCCTCCACCAAAGGCTTGCCGCTGCCGGAGGTCAGCAGCCACGTCATGAGCACCGGCGACAGGATCGTCAGCAGCGTGGGCCAGGCGCCCACACCGATGAGGAACAGGCCCCACCATACGCAGGCGTCGCCGAAGTAGTTCGGGTGCCGGGTGTAGCGCCACAGGCCCTCGGTCATGAGGTGGCCCCGGTTCGCCGGGTCGGCTTTGAAGCGGGCCAGCTGCCAGTCGCCGGTGGCTTCGAAGCCCAGGCCGAGCAGCCACAGCGCCACCCCGATCACGGCCGCCGCCGTACCCGCGGCCGATGCGCCGGTAGCCACCAGGCCGACCTGTACCGGCAGCGAGATGAACCAGACCAGGACCGCCTGCAGCACGTAGACCCGGGTGAACGCGGTCCACGCCGGGTTGCCGCCGGCCTTGGCCAGCATCGCGGCGTAGCGCGGGTCCTCCGGGGCGCCGAGTCCGCGCCGCGCGATGTGCACCGAGAGCCGCAGCCCCCACCCGACCGTGCAGACCACCAGCAGCCAGCGGCGCCAGCCGTCGCCGTGGTCGGTGGTCAGCGCCGCCGTCACGACGGCGACCAGCGCGAAAGCCGATCCCCATGCGGCGTCGACGTAGCGGTGGCGTCCTCTGGCCATGCCGACGACGAACACACCGCTGAACGCGACCAGCAGCACCGCCACGTCGATCGCCGAGACGGCGGCGAAGGCCCCCACGGATTCGGCCCGCATCTGCATCCTCAACGTCCTCCAGATCCTTCGGTCCGCGTTCGGGGCCTGGGCACCACCGGCAGCCCGCGCAGGAACAACGCGATGCCCTGCCGCCGGATGCGCGCGGCCACCGCCAGCGGCGCCAGCGGGTGCCGGGCGGCCAGCCGCAGCAGCTCGCGTCCGGTCGCGGCCCGGCGCTCGCCGTGGACGCCGGCCACGAAAGGCGGCGCGTCGCGCAACTCCAGACGGATCGCCAGGTTCAGGTGCTCGCCGGGCTCGGGCAGGCGCATCCGGTAGACGCCGCCGTCGATCGGCAGGAACGGCGAGACGTAGAAGTCCTTCGCGACGTTCGCGCAGCCCTTCTCATCGGGGAACAGCAGATAGGCGTGGCGTCCACCGTAGGTGTTGTGCACCTCCGCGACGACGCACACCAACTGCTCCTCGGCGTTCCGGCACCAGTAGACGGTCAACGGGTTGAACACGTACCCGAATACCCGCGCGGCCGTGAGCATCAGGACCCTGCCGCCGTCCAGGAACACGCCGCGATCGGCGAGGAAGTCCTCCAGGCCCGCGCGGATGCTCAGGTCGTGCCCCGTGAAGTGGTCGGCGGGGACGAAGCCGGCCAGCGGACGCAGCGGGCCGGGCAGGTGCGGCAGGTCGTCGAGATCGACCAGCCACAGGTAGGAGGAGTACGTGAAGTCGTTGGCCACGGCGCCGCGCCGCACATGGCGGATGCGGCACTCGTACAGCCCGGCCGAGCTCACCATGTCACCCCGAAAGCCTCGGCGGCCGCCACCCCGGAGGCGCAGCCGTCCTCGTGGAAGCCCCAGCCGTGGTAGGCGCCGGCATATGCGGTGCGCGCGGTGGTCAGCTCGGCCAGCCGGGCTTGCGCCGCGACCGACTCCGGTGTGTAGATCGGGTGCTCATAGCGCATGCGGTCGATCACCGCAGCCGGGTCGATCCGGTCGGCGGCGTTCATCGTGACCAGGTACTCGACCGGCGCGTCGAGGTGGTGCAGATGGTTCATCGCATAGGTGACCACTGCCCGGTCCGGCGCTCCCGATGTGCCGCCTCGCGAGCACGACGGCAGCAGGTAGTTCCACGAGCTGTAGGCCGCGCGCGTGGAGGGCAGCATCGAGGTGTCGGTGTGCAGCACCGTCTCGTTGACCGAGTACGGGATCGCCCCGAGCACCGCCCGCTCG
Organism: Catenulispora sp. MAP12-49; assembly: GCF_041262705.1. Taxonomy (NCBI): domain Bacteria; kingdom Bacillati; phylum Actinomycetota; class Actinomycetes; order Catenulisporales; family Catenulisporaceae; genus Catenulispora; species Catenulispora sp. MAP12-49. The sequence goes on from NZ_JBGCCP010000023.1 coordinate 22,469, forward strand.
GCCGGGCTCGGATCGGCGAGCAGCCGCAACGCCTGGTCGGAGTGGGTCGCGACGACGACCTTGGCGACCGTGTGCACCTCGTCGGCGTCGTCGTGGATCCGCACGCCGTCCCCGGTGCGGCTCAGCGACCGCACCGGGGTGCTCAGGTGGACCGCGTGCAGGTTCTTCACTGCCTGGTCCACATATGTCTTCGACCCGCCGGTGACGGTCCGCCAGCTGGGCGAACCGGTGACGGCCAGCATCCCGTGGTGGTTGAGGAACTGGAAGAGGTAGGCGGCCGGATAGCGTTCGGCGGTCTCGCGGCCGGAGGACCACACCGCCGAGACCAGCGGCAGGATGAAGTGGTCGGCGAAGAAGCGCGAGTAGCCGCCCTCGGACAGGAACTCCCGCAGCGTGGTGCCCGATGCCGCCGGCCGCGGCGTGTCCGCCAGCAACCGTCGCGCCTCGCGGTGGAACCTTCGAACCTCCAGCAGCATCCGCACGAACCCCGGCCGCAGCGCCCGGTTCGGGGTGGCCAGCAGGCCGCGCGGGCCCTTGGCCCCGGCGTACTCCAGGCCGCAGCCCTCGCAGCGCACGCTCATCGACATCTCGGTCGGCTGGGTGGCCACACCGAGTTCGTCGAACAGCCGGATCAGGTGCGGATAGGTGCGGCGGTTGTGGACGATGAAGCCGCTGTCGACCGAGAGTATCCGGCCGGCTTCGGCCACCTCGTGGGTGTGCGCGTGGCCGCCGAGGCGGCCGTCGGCTTCGAACAGCAGCACGTCGTAGCGGCGCTGGAGCAGGTAGGACGCCGTCAGCCCGGCGACGCCGGATCCGATCACCGCGACCTGCTCGCGGGGCTCGCGGCGGGCGTCCCGTCCTGGTGCCGAACCGGTCACCGATACCTCCCTCGACGATGTCTCGACAGGAGGTATTCGGTGCCGGAGGGGAAACGGATTGGCGCGGTGTGGAGAGTATTTCCGAACTACGGGCAATCCGGACAGCGCACGGCTCCGAATCGATGGGGAAGCATTCGGCCGGGTGTCTGCCGGATCTTGGTGTCGCGAGCTGTTGGAATGGAGCGGTGAGTAAGTCAATGCCTTCGTCACCTTCGTCGTCACAGTCCCGGGCCGCTGTCGCGGTGTTCACCCGCGATCTGCGCGTCCACGACAACCCCGTCCTGGCCGCCGCGGCGGCGTCCTCCGGCGGCGAGGTGGTGCCGTTGTTCGTGCTCGACGGCGGGATCCTGCCGCGGATCAGCCCGACGCGGCGGAGGTTCCTGGAGGAGTCCCTGGCCGATCTGGACGCCGGGCTGCGCCGGCTCGGCGGGCGCCTCGTGCTGCGTTCCGGGGACGTCGTCGCAGAGGTCTGCCGGGTCGCGCACGAGGTGGACGCCGTCGAGGTCCACATGGCCGCCGATGTCACGGCCTACGCGCACGAACGCCAGGACGCACTCGCCGCGGCGCTGCGGGCCCAGGGTGCGGAGCTGCATCTGCACGACCAGGTCCACACCATCCAGCCGCCCGGCGATCTGCGCCCCAACGACCGCGACCACTTCTCGGTCTTCACCCCGTACTGGCGGCGCTGGGCCGAGATTCCGTTGCGGCCGCCGGCGACGGCGCCGCACCTGAGCGTGCCCGACATCGCCGGCCAGGAGCTGCCGGTCCCCGCTGACGGCGAGTCGGCCGGCGGGCTGCACGGTGGGCTGCACGGCGGCGAGACCGAAGGCCGCAAGCGGGCCAAGCAGTGGCTGGACAAGACCGTGGACGAATACGAGGACATCCACGACGACCTCGCCGCCGACGCCACCTCGAAGCTGTCGCCGTACCTGCACTTCGGCTGCGTGTCAGCCACCGAACTCGCCGCGCGGGCCGGCCGCGATCATCCCGGGTCCGGCGCGGAGGCCTTCCTGCGGCAGTTGTGCTGGCGCGATTTCCACCACCAGGTCCTGTCGGCCCGTCCCGACGCCCCGCACACCGACCTGCGCCCGCGCGGATCCTGGCGCGACGACCCCGACGCCCTGGCCGCGTGGTCCGAGGGCCGCACCGGGATCCCGATCGTCGACGCCGGCATGCGCCAGCTCGCCGCCGAGGGCTGGATGCACAACCGGGCGCGCCTGATCACCGCGAGCTTCCTGACCAAGACGCTGGGCATCGACTGGCGCGCGGGAGCAGCCCATTTCGCGCACCACCTGCTCGACGCGGACGTGGCCAACAACGTGCTGAACTGGCAGTGGGTCGCCGGCACCGGCATGGACACCCGGCCCAACCGGGTGCTGAACCCGCTGCGGCAGGCGGCGCGGTACGACCCGGCGGGGGAGTATGTGCGGCGGTACGTGCCCGAACTCGCGGACGTCGCCGATGCGGGGCAGGTGCACGAACCCTGGCGCCTCGGCGAGAGTGCTCTGAAGGAGCGCGACTACCCGGCGTCCATCGTCGAAGTGGGCGGCGGGAAGGTCGGCAAGCGGGTGGACGAGCCCGGGGAGGCGCTGTTCTGAAGCCGGAACCGCGGCAGGCAAACGGCGGGTTACCCGCTCCGGGCCTATAACTGAATCTTGATATCAGGGCCTTGCGGTCTTCGGTACTCGTGGGTAGCTTCCCCGGCGAAGCCCCCCTTCGCCACCGACCGGAAGGCTCCCCTCTCATGCCCGACGCGATATCGCGCCGCCTCGCCGTGCTCGCCGCCGCCTCCGCGGCCGTCGCCGGAACCGCGATCTTCTTCGGCCCCGGCGCGCCGGCCGCGCACGCCGACATCACCTGCTCCACCGCGTACCTGCCGCTGCCGGACCCGGTGTGCACCCCGGGCGCGCTGAACCCGGACGTCACGCAGGACACCATCGACTCGACGATATGCGTGTCCGGCTGGACCGCGACCGTGCGCCCGCCGACGTCGTACACCAACGCGCTGAAGGTGAAGCAGATCGCCGAGTACGGCTACAGCGACACCAGCACGAGCGACTACGAGGAAGACCACTTCATACCGCTGGAACTCGGCGGCGCCCCGCGCGACCCGCAGAACCTGTGGCCCGAGCCGCACTACAGCAGCGACAGCTCGGGGAACACGTCGTACACGAAGGACCAGGTCGAGAACAAGCTGAAGAAGGCCGTGTGCGACGGGAGCGCCGGCCTGAGCGACGCGCAGAACGCGATCGCGACCGACTGGACGACGGCGCTGGCGAAGCTCGGCTTGAGCTGAGCGACCGGATGCAGGCGCTGTGGCATCACTTCGCCGCCTGATCCTCCTCCAGCTGTGAGGCCTGTGCCCGCCCCGCTTCGGTGAGGCGGGCCAGTGCCGCCAGATGCCGGTCGAAGGCCGCGCGTCCCTCGGTCGTCAACGACAGCCAGGTGCGCGGCCGACGGCCGACATGTCCCTTGCGGATGCGGACGTATCCCGTCTCCTCCAGCGCGGTGGCCGCCTTCGACAGCGTCGGCGCGGCGATCGCGCAGGTTTCCGCGACCGTCCCGAACTCCGCCTCGGCACAGCCGGCCAGGAACGCCGCGAGCTTCAGCTTGGGCAGAGTTCCGAAGGCCTCGTCGGGCTCGGGCTGCTCGGGCTCGGTACTCACCGCGCGGCCTGCCGGGCGAGCCGGCGCCACGTCGTCGCACCGAGGACCAGGCCGGCCGCGATCTCGATCCAGCCCCAGTGCGCGGCGACCACGAGCACCATCGCCGCCGCCGTTCCCGCCGCGGCGATCCCGAACGTGCGCAGGCGCTGGCGTCGCCGGGCCGGGTCGTCGACACAGTTGTCGAACTTCGGCACCACCCCGGACCGCCGCCAGCCGGCGACCACCGGGAGCATCGTCGCGAACGTCAGCACCACCAGCGCTGCCCCGGTCAGGCCGCAGACGCGCGCGATGCCTCCGTGCAGCAGGAAGCTGACGCCCATCAAGCACAGCGAGGCGGCGTAGCCGATGCCGATGGTCGGCGGGAACCAGGCCGGGAAGGCGGGTCGCTCGGCGGCCGCGCGCAGGGCGGTGGCGGTGTCGAAGGCTGCGGCGGGGGTGAGCTCGTCGGTCATGAGTTTCACTCTAGCATCTAGTTTCCATTTGGAAAGTAGATGCGGACCGGAACGAGCATGCCGACCGGAGTGGATCAATACCGTCAGCGGTACAGCGGCAGACTCCCGCTCAGCTTCTGCACCGCTTTCTTCGCGCCGGCCACCGCGACGCCGACGTACTGGTGCTCCTCGGCGCCGGTGTCCTGCATGGCCTGCATGTAGGAGCCGTAGTCCCGGGCCGCCTGAGCCGAGGCGGTGAAGTCCACGAGGAACACGTCCGGCTCGGCCAGCGCCTTGGCCACGATCCCGCGCAGCACCTCCGGGTCGGCCTTGAGCACCGGCAGCGGCACCTCGGTGATCGGCTGGTGCAGCTGCCCGTCGCGGTCCTTGACCTGCGGCCCGAGCGCCGATTCCCCGTACGCGTCGCCGATCGACAGCGCCAGGACGGCCGCGGCGTTCATCGCCAGGCCGGTGGGCAGCGCCCCGTCGATGACGATCGCGCACTTCTCGAAGCGGGGGAGGGTGGCGTTGGTGGCGTCGGGCATGGGCATGGGGGCTCCTTCGGATCGAACCATCACCGGATCTGCTGGCCGACAGTAGTGCGTGGTGCGGCCTGATCGCTCAAGATCCGAATTTAGTTCTGCTAGGTTGCCCAGGTGACCGATCTGGACGCCGTTGATTCGGCGCTGCTGGCGCTTTTGCAGAACGATGGACGGCGCACGAACCGTGAGCTGGCCACCCTGCTGAACATCGCCCCCTCGACCTGCCTGGAACGCATGCGCTCCCTGCGCCGCCGCGGCCTGATCGTCGGCTACCACGCGCAGGTGGACCTCGCGGCAATCGGCCGACCGCTGCAAGCACTCATCGCGGTGCGCGTCAGACCGCCGAACCGCGCCGTCATCGACGGGTTCCGGGCGTTCGTGGAGCAGCTGCCCGAGGTGTTGTCGGTGTTCGTGGTGTCCGGCGGCGACGACTTCCTGATCCACGTCGCCGTCAAGGACACCGATCAGCTCCAGGCTTTGGTGCTGGACAAGCTGACGCGGCGCAAGGAGCTCGCCGACGTGCGCACCTCGCTGGTCTACGAGCACTTGCGCAAGACGGAGATCGAGCCGCTGTAAGGCTCGGCCGATAAGAGGCCCGATAAGAGGCCCGATAAGAGGCTTGGTCACTTGGCCGCTACAAGGCTCGGCGGCCGGGCTGGCAGCCATCTGCCCGAACCCGGCCGCCGTCGGCCGTCAGCACCGGCGCGTCACAGGCTGGTGGCCGTGATGTCGCCGCTGGAAGTGGTGGCCTTGATGGTCAGCGCGGCGTCGGCGCCCTCGCTGTTCTTCAGCGCGTTGGTGATCCGGCCGTGCCCGGTACCGGCGTCCAGCGTGGCCGAGACGCCCTGCGCGGCGTGCACGGTGATGCTGCCCGCCTCGGTGCGCAGCTCGACCGCGCCGGCCACCGCCTCGGCGACGGTGATGTCGCCGGTGCCGTTGCTGATCTGCGCCGAACCGGTCAGCCGCCCGATCGTGACCTCGCCGGTGTGCACCTTGAGCTGCGCCCCGGCGACCTCGGCCAGTTCCACGGTGCGGTATCCGCCGTCGAAGACGACCTCGCCGAGCCGGCCGGTGCCGTGGAGCTCGGCCGCTGCGGCCTTGCCCTGGACCCGGGAGCCGGCCGGCACCTGGATCGTCACGTCCACCGAGCCCGAACCGAGGAACCGGCCGGCCTCGGCGGTGACGACCCGCAGCACGCCGTCGGCGAACTCGACCGAGGTCTGCTCGGCGGCCTTCACGTCGCGCTTCTTCGAACCCTCGGCCGGCAGAACCTCGACGGTGGACTCGGCGCGCTCGCCGGCGACCAGGCGGACGCGGCCCGCCGGGATGTCCAGGACGAGGAGGACGGGGGTGGGGGTGGCGAAGGTGTTCATGGTGTTCTCCGTGTTCTCCGTGTTCTTCGTGTTCTTCTTGTCTGCGCCGCGGACCCGGTCGGCCCGCCGTCGTGTCTTCACTTTCGGCGGACGTGCTGACACGGGCCTGACCCCGGCCTGACACCGGCGCTGACACGGCGAACACGGGGAACACAGCGAACACGTTGCCCCTACTCGGTCTCGAGCACCTCCGCGAACGCGATGATCACGCCGCCGGTGGCGTGCTGCTTGGTGGCGCCGACGAGCGGACCGGCCTCGGCCGCGGCCGCGCTGGCCGCCGCGTAGTCGGCGAAGTACAGGTCCAGGAAGCGGTGCGCCGGGACCGGGCTGCCGTCCTCCTTCGGCCAGACCTTCGAGGCCTCCAGCCGGACCAGGCCGGGCAGCTTGCGGGCCAGCGCGAGCTGGTCGGCGTAGGCGGCCTCGAACGCCTCGGGGTCGGAGGGGGTGGAGTACACGAAGGTGATCTTGGTGGCGTTGCCGTGCTCGGACATGGTGGTCTCCCGTTGAGTGGTTTCGGATGAGGTGCGTGGCGGAGCGCCGTATGGTGGCCCCGTTCACTGTTCGACGAGCGTATTCAGAGGAATGAGCAGGGACCATGACCGCTCCGCCGGAAAACCTTGCAGATCGTCCAAGCCCGGTCGGCCAGACGCACGACCTGCTGTCGGAGCTCCTGCGAAGTGTCCGGCTCAGCGGTGAGCGGATTGTCGCGTACACCCCGGAACCGGGGTTCTCCCTCGGATTCGCCGACCGGGGCAGCCTGCACATCGTCGAAGAGGGCGAAGTCACCCTTCGGATCGAGGGCCGTCCGAACGTCGAGCAGGTGCGGGGCGGCGACTTCGTGCTGCTGCCGCGCGGCGATGCGCACTCCGTCAGTGACTCCGGAGGCGCCGGCCGGCCCGCGCGCTGGCTGTGCGGCACGTTCACCATCGGCGACCCGCAGACCAGCCATCTGCTCGGCAGCCTGCCGCCGGTGATCATCCTGCGCGGCTCCGGCGGCTCAGACGGCTCCGGCGGCCCGGATCTGGAGGCGCTGGAAGGGCTCGAAGTCGCCCGCCGGATGATCGTGCTGGAGATGCAGTCGCCGTCGCAGGGCTCTGCGGTGATGGTCTCGCGCATCCTGGACCTGATCTTCATCCAGATCATGCGCACCTGGGCCGCCGGCGCGGACGCCGAGCCGAACTGGCTGGCCGGCGCCTTCGACCCGCAGATCGGCCTGGCCCTGAGCGCCATCCACCGCGATCCCGGCCACGAGTGGACGGTCGACGAACTGGCCCGGGTCTGCACGCTGTCCCGCTCGTCGTTCGCCGCGCGCTTCGTGGACCGCGTCGGCAAGCCGCCGGTCGCCTACCTCGCGCACGTGCGCCTGGACGCGGCCACCGGTCTGCTGCGCGACACGTTCCTGTCGGTCGCGCAGGTCGCCGAGCGCGTCGGCTACGCCTCGGAGGCGGCGTTCAGCCGGGCGTTCCGGACCCGGTACGGCACGCCGCCGGCCCGCTGGCGGCGCGACGTCCGGTCCCGCTGAGTTCCGGACCCTGTCAGCTCTCTGAGTCGGCCAGCCGCTTGCGGTCGGCGGCGATGACCGCCTCGGCGGCGGCGCGGTCGGCCCACGTGCCGGGCTGCGCCTGCCGCCCGGGCTCGGTGTCCTTGTAGATGTCGAAGAAGTGCCCGATCTCGTCCAGCCGTTCCTGGGCCACGTCGGACAGGTCCTGCAGGTCCGCATAGCGGGGATCCTCCGCCGGAACGCACAGGATCTTGTTGTCTTCGCCCTTCTCGTCGTGCGAGCGGTAGACGGCCACTGGCCGGACCGACACCTCCACGCCGGGGAACGCCGGGTCCTCCAGCAGCACCACGGCGTCCAGCGGGTCCCCGTCCAGGGCCAGCGTGCCGGGGATGTACCCGTAGTCGGCCGGATAGCTGGTCGAGGTGAACAACTGCCGCTCCAACCGGATGCGGCCCAGACGGTGGTCCATGACGTACTTGTTCCGGGAACCGGCCGGTATCTCGATCACCACGTCGAATCGCATCATGGTCTTCACGTCGAACGCGGTACCCGGGTTGGGTCAGGAGGAAACGCAGGAAATGCTGCTGAGTGGTTGGTTCGCGCCGTTGATCACCATGCCCCACGACGTCGCGGCCCCCGGGGCCAGGGATCCGTTGTAGGAAACGGAGTTCGCGGTGACGGCCTGCCCGGATTGGGCGGCGGTCACGTTCCAGGAGTTGGCGATCGTCTGCGACCCGGCGAAGGAGAAGCGCACCGCCCACTCGGAGGTGGCGGTCGAGCCGGTGTTGGTGACGGTGAACGCGAGCTGGTAGCCGCTCGACCAGGAGCCGGTCACCGAAGAGGTCACCGAGCAGCCGGCGCCGGCCGCGGAGCTGGAGGGCGAACTCGGCGTGCTCGGAGAACTGGGAGTACTCGGCGTACTCGGCGTACTCGGCGGCGAGGAGGCGCTCGAACTCGGCGTGGAGCTCGGGCTGGAACTCGGCGAACTCGGCGAACCCGATCCCGATCCCGGCGTCGTCGTGTACGTGACCGGCGTGTAGGCCGCGCCGCAGTTGCTCCCGCACGAGGACGGCAGCGAGAAGCTGTACACCTGGCCGCCGTTGATGAGGTTGTCCGACGCGTCGGTCACCCGGATCTGGTAACCGGACCCGGCTGCGGCTGTCGGCCCGATGATGTAGGCCTGCCCCATGTCGCTGTCCATCGCCGCCGAGACCCAGGTCCCGTTCGCCGACAAGTACTGCACGCCGTGGATCCCGTTGGCCAGGTGCGACACCGAGATCGCCGGCCAGTACACCTGCGCGCCCTGTATGAAACCGATGTTGATGTCGCCGCTGTAGTTCGGCGCGTTGATGAACTGCCACGTCACCTGCCGGTTGTTCCAGTGGTCCAGCAGGTCCCCGACGGCCGCGCCGTTCAGCTGGAAGCGGTTGATCGAGTCGGTGTGAAGGTCGATGTGGTACGGATCGTCGCGGCACCAGGCGTTGGAGTCGCCGCAGCTGTCGGCGACCAGCATGTTCAGCGTCGCGCCGTTGTACTTGTCGGCGGTCCACGAGCCGTTGCGGCAGAACGGCTCGTTCTGCGCGCCGTCGTTGGTGCCGGTGCAGAAGTCGCCGATGCTGACCTTCACCCAGCGGCCGCAGTTCAGGCCGTTGTCGAACATGCCCAGGATGCCCGCCTGCGCCGGCGGCACCGGCCGGGGGAACTGGCCGTAGTTCCCCGGGGTGTTGAAGACGTTCAAGGCGATGAAGTCCTGCGAGTCCAGGTTCGCCTGCGGCATGCCGCAACCCCCGTACGGCGCCCCGAGCCCGTCGAAGTGGGTCGCGTTGCCGGTGACCGGCGAGGGTGTGCCGCCGACGCCGAGCGCCTGGGCCGGACTGCTGAGCAGCGCGGCGGCCACGGCCACGATGAGCGCGGCGGCTGAGGCCAGGGCGGTGCGCAGGATCGCGCGCCGGCGTCGGCGGTGGCTGGGCTGCGGCGGTGATGAGGCCGGTCTGATGTGGCGCACGGTGGTGGCTCCTGGGTCGGGTCCGTGGATTGCGGTCGGGTCCGTGTTCGCGGCGCGGCCGGGTCGGCTTCTCGGCGGGCCCGGGCAGTGGCATGGTCCGCCGCCGGTTCGAGCAGCGTCAAAGCTCTGCGAAGACCCCGCAGGTCACCGCGGCTGTCCTGCGAAACTTTCGCGGCACCACCTCCGAGCCGCGACGAGCCGGCCCGTGCCAGTACGGCCTCTGACATGCCCGTTCGACGGCGTTCGACGGACCGCCCGCCGAGCAATGATTTCGCCGCCGCGTAACGGTGCGCGGCGGCGGAGCTACGCTCCGCCCGACACAGTCCGCCACATCTGTATCTGTGGAGAGGCGAATGGAAAGGCGAGCGATGTGAGCAGAAAGATCCCCAGGAAGCTGGCCGGCGTGCTGCTCGCGCTGGCCGGCCTGATCGGGACCACCGTCACCCTCGCGCCGACGGCCTCGGCGCACGGCGCGATGATGGTCCCCGGCAGCCGGACGTTCTTTTGCTACGAGGACGGCCTGACCTCCACCGGCCAGATCGTCCCGCAGAACCCGGCCTGCCAGTCGGCGGTGGCCACCAGCGGCACCACCCCGCTCTACAACTGGTTCGCGGTCGGCAACCGCAGCGGGACCACCAGCGGCGGCACAGTCGGGTTCATCCCCGACGGGAAGCTGTGCAGCGGCAACAGCAACTACTACGACTTCTCAGGGTTCGACCAAGTCAGCGCCGACTGGCCGGTCACGCACCTGACCGCCGGTGGCGACATCACGATCGACTACAACCGGTGGGCCGCGCACCCGGGCACGTTCAGCCTGTACATCACCAAGGACGGCTGGGACCAGACCAAGCCCTTGACCTGGGCCGACCTGGAGCCGGCGCCGTTCTCCACGATCACGAACCCGGCGAACACCGGCACCGTGGCGACGCTGCAGAGCTACTACTACTGGAACGCGACGCTGCCGGCGAACAAGACCGGCCGCCACATCATCTACTCGGTCTGGGCCCGCTCCGACAGCCCCGAGACCTTCTACGGCTGCTCGGACGTCGTGTTCGACGGCGGCACCGGCCAGGTGACCGGCATCGGCGCGACCGCCCCGCCGCCGCCCTCGACGCCGTGTCAGGCCACGTACTCGGTGACCAACTCCTGGAGCGGGGGCTTCCAGGCCCAGATCACCGTCACCAACCCCGGCACCACCCCGATGAACAAGTGGACGGTCGGGTGGGTCCTGGCCGACGGCGAGACCGTGGTCAGCGCTTGGAACGGAACGCTGTCGCAGTCCGGCTCGCTGGCCTCGATGAAGTCGGCGGACTGGAACTCGCAACTGGCCGCCGGAGCCAGTACGAACTTCGGCTTCGTCGCCAACCAGACGAGCGCTCCGACCCAGCCGGAGAGCCTGTCCTGCACCAGTCCGTAGGACCAGCCCGTCCATTTCTCCTGCGATGAAGGGTCCTGTCATGTCCATGCCGGTTCGCCCACGGCTCCGTCGTGTGGTGGTCACCGCCGCGCTCGTCTGTGCGCTGGCGGCCTGCGGTCACTCGTCGGGGGCCAAGAGCATGTCTGGCATGGACATGAACGGCATGAGCGGCACGAACGGTATGGACATGCCGGGCATGGGATCCCCCAGCGGTCCGAAGGTCGCTGCGGCGGTGGCCGCCGACAACGGCCTGCACGGCGCTGTCGGCGGCTACTCCTACGTCGCCGGCGCCGCCACGATGGCAGCGGGTTCGCCCGCGCAGTACACGTTCCACATCACCGGCCCCGGCGGTAAGAACGTCACGCGGTTCCAGCCGTACGAGGGCCAGCTCCTGGTGTTCTATCTCGTCCGGAGCGACCTCGGCGACTTCCACCAGCTGACCGCCTCGATGCGCGCCGACGGGACCTGGACGGTCCCGTTGCCGGCGCTGACGGCCGGCTCGTACCGCGCCTACATCACGTTCGCGGCGCCCGATTCCAGCGCCGGGACCCCTTTGTCGTACTCGCTGTCCCAGCCGCTGACGGTGTCCGGCGCCGCTGCTGCTGCCGCCCCCTTGCCTCCGGCGACCGACACGGCGACCGCCGACGGCTACACGCTCAAACTGACCGGCTCGCCGCGTCAGGGATCTGAGACGGACCTCGGAGTCGCCGTCGCCAAGGACGAAAAGGCCGTCCAGCAGTTCGACCGGCTGCTCGACGGTTACGCGCACCTGACCGCGTTCCACACCGGAGACGCGGCCTTCGCCCGAGCGCTGTCCACCGGACGCTCCGCCGGAGGCGCCGGCGGTGCCGGAGCCCTGACGGCGCAGATCCTCTTCCCCGAGTCCGGCACGTGGCGACTGTTCGTCCAGTTCGAGACCTCAGGGGTCGAGCATACGGCCGCATTCACAGTGGAGGTGCCCTGATGTATGTGCGCAGCATCCGCACGCTGGCCTTGGTGGCTGCGGCCGTTCTGGCCCTGTCGGCGATGTTCGTCTTCGGATCCAGACCCGCCGAGGGCGCCGGTGCCGGCTGCACGGTCACCTATCAGGTGAACCAGTGGAGCACCGGCTTCACCGCCGATGTCACGGTGACCAACAACGGCCCGGCGGTGAGCGCCTGGACGGCGACCTGGTCGTGGACCGGGAACCAGCAGGTCACCTCCGGATGGAACGCGCAGCTGAGCCAAAGCGGTCAGCAGGTAAGCGCCGCCAGTGAGCCGTACAACGGATCGGTCGCGTCTGGGGCCACGGCCGGGTTCGGTTTCCAGGCCACGTATTCCGGGACGAACAGTGCGCCGGCAAACTTCGCGTTCAACGGGGTGCCGTGCAGCGGCATCGGGACGCCGAGCTCGCCTTCCAGCTCACCTTCGACTTCACCTTCGAGCCAGCCGAGCAGCGGACCTTGTCCGGCGAGCGCGGTGTTCTGCGACGGCTTCGAGAATCAGACCACGAGCACGCCCTCCGGCCGATGGTCCGTCGTCACCCCGAGCTGTTCTGGCACCGGTACCGCCGCGATCACCAGCGCGCAGGAGCACTCCGGCGTGAAGTCCCTGGAGATCGACGGCCACGGAACGTACTGCAACCACGTCTTCGCCGGCGATTCGACGGACATGGCGACCGCCGCACCGACCTGGTACGTCCGCTTCTGGATGAAGCACACCGCGCCGCTGCCGACCAACCACACCACCTTCCTGGCCATGAACGACTCCGCCCACGGCAACACCGACCTGCGCCTCGGCGCCCAGAACGGCGCGCTGATGTGGAACCGCCAGTCCGACGACGCCACGCTGCCGGACCAGAGCCCGGCCGGGGTGGCGCAGAGCGTCGTGTTCCCGACCGGGGCGTGGGAGTGCCTGGAGTTCTCCGTGGACGGCGCCGGCGGCCAGATCCACACCTGGTACAACGGCAGCCCGGTCGCGGGCCTCACGGAGGACGGCGTGTCCACGCCGGACGTCGACGACCAGTGGCTGTCCGGTACCGGGGCCTCATGGCGTCCGCAGCTCACCGATCTGAAGCTCGGCTGGGAGAACTACAGCAGCGGCGACGACACCCTGTGGTTCGACGACGTGGTGCTGAGCACGAGCCGGATCGGCTGTTGAGGTTTGCCATCCCCTGATAACCGCTTCATCGAAGGGAGTCATTGGTTTGAGAGTGGGGAGATTCATGAGTGGCGGGAGATTCATGAGCGGTGGGAGGTTCGGCACGGCCGCCGCTGCCGGGCTGCTCGCCGTCACCGGCGTCGTGGCCACCGGCCCGGCCGGCAACGCCTCGGCATCCACCGCCGCGGACGCCGCACCGGTCAACGTCACCGTCAACACCTTGGAAGGCCTAGGCACCATCCCGGCCACCGGCTACGGCCTCAACAGCGCGGTCTGGGACAGCCAGATGAACACCCCGGCGGTCCAGGGCCTGCTCGGCCAGGCCGGGATCGGGATGCTGCGCTACCCCGGCGGTTCCTACGGCGACATGTACAACTGGCAGACCAACACCGCTCCCGGCGGCTACGTGGCCCCCGGCACCGATTTCGACTCCTTCATGGGCACGGTCAAGAAGATCGGGGCCCAGCCCATCCTGATCGCCAACTACGGCACCGGCACGCCGCAGGAAGCCGCCGACTGGGTCCAGTACGCCAACGTCACCAAGGGCTACGGCGACAAGTACTGGGAGGTCGGCAACGAGAACTACGGCAACGGCTATTACGGCAACGGCTGGGAGGCCGACGACCACAACAGTAAGAGCCCTGCGACCTACGCCCAGAACGTCATCCAGTACAGCAAGGCGATGAAGGCGGTCGACCCCACGATCAAGGTGGGCGCCGTGCTCACACTGCCCGGCAACTGGCCGGACGGCGTGGTGGCCTCCGGGGACTCGGCCGACTGGAACCGGCAGGTGCTCTCGATCGCCGGCTCGGCGGTCGACTTCGTCATCGTGCACTGGTATCCGAACGGCAGCGGTGCCGCCACCGCGCTGGGCGAACCGGCACAGCTGCCGGGAGAGCTGGCGCAGCTGCGGAGCGAGATCGCCGAGTACGGTGGGGCGAACGCCTCTCATCTCGGGGTCGCGCTCACCGAGGTGAACGCCGGCGTCGACGAGGACACGCAGCCGGACGCGCTGTTCGGCGCCGACACCTACCTCACGGCGTTGGAACAAGGCGTGTTCACCGTCGACTGGTGGGACACCCACAACGGACCGACCCAGATCAGCACCGCGCCCGACGGCGCCACGGACTACGATGACTGGGGCGTGCTGTCCAGCGGCACCTGCGTGGGCTCTGTCTGCGAACCGGCCATGAACACGCCGTTCCCGAGCTACTACGCCATCAGCATGCTGAGCAAGCTCGGACGTCCCGGCGATCAGATGGTCCGGGCCGGCACCGACCAGCAGCTCGTCGCCGCGCACGCGGTCAAGCAGGCGAACGGGAACCTGGCGGTCATGCTGGTGAACAAGGACCCTGCCAATGCCTACACGGTGAACCTGCACTATGCCGGGTACACGCCGAGCACCGCGACGCCGACCGTCTACACCTATGGCGACGAGGCCACCTCGATCACGTCCGCGGCCGTCGGCAGCAAGGCGGTCCAGACCCTGCCGCCGTACTCGATCGAGACCGTCGTGCTGACCCCGTCCGGCAACCCCGTCAGCACCCTGACGGCGCCGGGTACGCCGACCGTCTCGCAGGTCACCGGGACGCAGGCGACGGTCAGCTGGACCCCGTCCACCGGCGGCACGGCCACCCGCTACGAGGTCTACCGGCAGTTCGGCACGACCAGCGAACTGCTCGCCGAGTCGACGTCCACCTCGGCGACGATCGCCAACCTGGTGCCCGGGACCGGCTACACCCTCAACGTACTGGCCACCGACCAGAACGGGAACCTGTCGCCGCCCTCGGACCCGCTGGCCTTCACCACCGGCACGCCGGCGGCCAGTACCTGCGCCGTGGACTACCAGGTGACGACGGGATGGGGGAACGGCTACGTCGCCGCGCTCACCGTCACCGACACCGGGCCCGCCCCGATCGACGGCTGGTCGCTCACCTTCAGCTTCCCGAGCACCGGCGAGAGCCTGTCCTCCGGCTGGAACGCGAACTGGTCCGGCAGCGGCCAGAACGTCGAGGCCACCAGCCTGAGCTGGAACGCGAACCTGGCGGCGAACGGCGGCAACTCGGCCAGCATCGGGTTCGCCGGGAACAACACCGGAGCGTATCCCTCTCCGGCGGCGATCAGCCTGAACGGCACGGTCTGCACGACGACCTACAGCTCCTGATCACAGGGCCCCGCGATCACCCGGGCTATAGCCGCACCCGCTTGCGGCTATAGCTCGGCAGGCGATATATATCGTCCATGAGTTCATCGAGTGACCCGGCGGGGGATCGCACGAGCGAAGTTCTCCAGCGGCGCTATCGCAGGCTTCTGATGGTTCTGCCGAAGGTGTATCGAGCCGAGCGCGGTGAGGAACTGCACGCCGTGCTCATGGACAAGAGTGGTCCGGGGCAGCAGTGGCCGAAGGTCGGCGAGGTGTTCAGCCTGGCCGGGCTGGGGGTCCGGGCCCGCTTCGGGATGGATCACCAGTCGGCGGAAGCCGCCGACCGTGTCGAGGCCGTCCGCATTGTGGCCTTGCTCAGTGTTCTGCTGATGGCGATGCAGGGGATCGTCGAGGCGGTCCTCATGGCCCGGTTCACCCTGTACGCATCGGGCAGTGTGCCGTCGGCGCTGCGGATGGGGACGGCGCGGGAATGGATTGCCTTTGCCCAGGCCGGCTGGCTTGTCGCCTTCGTGGCGCTGGTCGCGGGGTGGCGGCGTACGGGCATCACGCTGGTCGTGGCGCTGGCGGCCGGCTCCACTCTCACCGCGGGATCGTTCGCGATGGGGACGTTGGCGAATGCGCGACTGTACGGCTCGATTCCTTATGTGGTGACGGCCGGTGCGGTCATGCTGTCCTTCGGGCGTGGCGCCGCGCCGGTCCGCCACTCCCGGCGCTGGCTCGCGGCCCTGATTCCCGCGATCGCCTTCGGCGGTGCGAGCCTGGCTCACATACTGCCTGCGGTGGTGCACCGGGTCGTCCCGGTGACCGGCAACGAAGTCATGTACGCGATCCTGCTCGCCTCGGGGTTGGCGGTCTGTGTCCAGGCCTGGAGCTCGCCGGTGTGGCCGGTCGCCGCGGCGGCGGCCATCATGGGCAGTCTCGCCCCGGAGCTGGTGGAGGAGATGACCGACCCGTATTTCAGCCTCGGCTCGTTCGGCGCCGTGGCGGCCGCGATGGGCGTCGGGTTCCTCGTGCTGGCCGTGCTGTCGGCCGCCAAGCGCCGTGTGGTGCGCCGGGGCCTGCCTTCACAGGCGGGGTGAAGGCAGGTCCCGACGCCGTATCAGGTCCCGACGCCGTATCAGGGCACGCGGACACGTTTGCGGAACGTCCCGCGATGCCGTCAGTGTGCCGGTATCCCCGTGCTCAGCCCGGGTTGCGTCGCCGCCGTCACCGCGACCTCCTCGATCTCGCGCACCAGGTGCTCGATCTGGGCCGGCGACATGCCGCGGGTGTCGGCCTCGACGAGCAGGGTGACGGCGTCCGGGCCGTCGTCGACGTGCAGGAACAGCCGCTCCACCGGGTCGTTGCGGCGCTGGGTCCAGGTGAAGCGGCTCGCGGCGCGCGCCGCCGCGAAGTCCTCGGCGGTCGGTGCGGTCGGTGCGGCCGGGGTGTCGGCTTCTGGCGCGGTTGCGGCTGCGGTAGCGGCGGCGTCGGCCGCGGGGGCCACGCGGCGGTCGTTCAGGAACGAGGCGATGTCCAGCTCGGCGCCGCGGTCCCGGCCGATGGCCTCGGTCATCTCGTTGAGCTGCTCCGGATCGAAGTAGCTGTGCTTGAGCGCGTTCATCGCCGACGGGCCGGCGCGCTCGATCACCTCCTCGACGGTGGCGTCGGCGACGTCGAGCAGGACCAGTCCGGCCTGGGCCGCGTGGCAGACGACGTCGGCCAGCTGGTGCCGGAAGCGGTTGCCGATGACCGGCCGGAAGATGACCGGATGCACGCCGGTGACGTGGGCCAGCGCGATCCCGTACACCGCGAACAGGATCCGGGTCGGGTCGGCGCCGGTGCGCTCGCGCAGGGCCGCCAGCGCCGGGCGCAGCGCGGGGGAGTAGTACTCGGCGCTCCAGTAGCGGGGGCGGCGCGGGTCGTCCGAGGGCGGGAACGTCGGGGTCGGCATGGCCCGCAGGATGTCGGCGAAGTGCCGCAGGGTCCTGTCACTGTGCCGGCGGCCGGCCGGTGAGCGCTGCCAGGCGCTCTGCTCCAGCTGCTGGAGCCCGGAGGGCGGCTCGGTGGACCGGGTCGCGACGTCGCGGAGCATGGTCTCGGCCCCGCCGCCGTCCAAAGCCATGTGGTGCATGGCGACGATCATCCGCGTGGCCTCGCCGCCCTGCCGCACCACGCCCATCCGCACCGGCCATTCGTTGCGCAGGTCGTAGGGCTGGTGCTGGTAGTGCGCCGAGACGGCGGCGGCGAGCTCGTCGACGGCTTCGGGGGCGGCGTCGGCGTCCAGGTCGAAGATGTCCAGCTCCGTGGTTCCGGAGGCGAACAGCTCCTGCGTCAGCCGGCCCTGCGGGTCGAAGCGCATCAGGGTCCGCATCGACGGGAACCGGGTGTGCAGATAGGCGAGCTCCTCGGCGATCGCCTCGACTGTCGTCCCGGGATCCACCGGCCGCCATCCGCCCAGCGGCAGCCAGTTCCCCTGCCGGGTCATGGACTGCCAGATCTCGTGCTGCCCCCAGCTGAGCCCGGCGACCCCCTCCCCGTCCCCGGCGAACGCCACCGGAACGCGCTCCGTGGGCGCCGGCACCGGATCCACGGCGGCCCCGACCCCGGGCAGCCGCGCCCCGGCGATCTCGGCGACCTGCTGCTGCCAGATCAGGGTTCGACGATGCTCGAGCTCGTCGGCCGACAGCTCCCGGTCGGCGCCGAGCACCAGGACCCGCCGCAGCGTTGCCGCCTCGGCCCCGCTGAGCGCGGCCAGGACCGCGCCCTCGTGGTCGTCGTCGGGATCGGTGCCGGGCCGCAACGCCAGCAGGACGTCGGTCTGCACACGCCCGCGCAGCCGCGCCGAGGCGACGAGACAGGCGTCAACCTGCGGTGCGGCGTCCATGATGCGCTTCTCGACAGCTGCGGGATCCAGCTGGTGGCCCTCGTCGAGCTCGACGGGGTCGTAGGGGATGAACGCGGGCTCTGTTTCCGGGGCGTGCCCGCTGGCCAGGTGCGAGCCAAGATGCATAGCGCATCATATCCCGTTCATATCAGCAGTCGTCGATAGGTTCGGAGGACTGTCTCGGGGAGTGGCAGCCGCTTCCGGCGAAACACTGCCCATTGGGGCAAACCATCGAAACCGTCGACTAACCCCCTACCAAGGCCCGGACACGGCCGTATGCTGAGCGTGGCTTAGGATCTGACGCGCAGCGGCGCGCCCGTCGGGACGCCACACGTTCCTGGGGAGACGAACCCACAGCTGAAACCACGGGGTAGGTGATGGCGGAATCGACGAGCCGGGACACCGGCTGGACCGCGGACGTCACCTCGGGGGCCGAGGCACTCGATGCGCTGGGCGCCGAGTGGGACCGGCTTTTCCTGCGCTGTTCGGCGGCGACTCCGTTCCAGTCACGGATCTGGCTCTCGTCATGGTGCCGGTGGTACGGGCCGGCGAGTGGTCGGCTGCGTGTGGTCAGCGTGCGGTATCGGGGTGTGCTGGTCGGTGCGGCGGCTCTTGTGCTCACCCGGCAGTGGCTGTGGCGGGTGCTGCGGCCGGTGGGAGTCGAGCAGTCGGATTTCTGCGACGTCCTCGTCGACGACTCGGGTGACGGCGTGCCGGACGCGCGCGCCATCGTCGGGCGGCTGGCCGCCGCGATCCGCGGGGAGCTGCGCTTCGACGTGCTGGACTTCCCCGATGTGCGGCCCGGCAGCGTCCTGGCCCGGGTGCGCGACGGCTGGCGGGGCGCGGCGATGGAGGCCCCCGGCGAGGTGTGCTTGTCTCTTCCAGGGGTGCCGATGGGGGAGCACGTCGAGTCGATCGAGACGACCAAGCTCCGGCAGCAGTTGCGCCGGAGGCTGCGTGAGCTCGACCGGGTCGGCCTGGAAGCCCGCCTGATCCCGTCGGCCGAGGCCGAGGACGCGATGGCCAGGTTCCTGGAGCTGCACCGCCAACAATGGGCCGACCGTCCGGTCAACACGGAGCATCTGACCGAGCGTTTCCGGGGGCATCTCACCACGGTGCTGCGGGCGTCGACCGAGGCCGGCGAGACTGTCGGGTTCCAGGCCGTCCTGGCGGAGTTCAGCCTGAAGAACAAGGACACGCTCGAGGTGGAACACGTCGCCTCCGACCTCCTCGTCGTCGGCAGATCCATGGTCGGCGGCTACCTGTACGGCTACCTGCCGACCCTGCGGTCCCGCGTGGACGTGTCCGTCGCCCTCACCCGCGCCGCGATGACGATGGCCGCCGAACGAGGCATACCGGAGCTGTCGCTGCTCCGCGGCACCGAACCGCACAAGTACCGGCTGTCCCCGAACGAGGTCCGAAGCGTCCGTATCGTGCTGGCGAACGGATTCTGGGGAGCCGCCGGACTGGGGGCGATCCGGGGCCGGGCTCTCACATCGAAGGCCGTGAAGCGTCTGCGTCTGCGTCTGATACGGCGCTGAAACACCTCCACCCGCGGGGTGGAGCCGCGCAGCCCACCTGCGTCCCTAGCCCTGTCGGGTGGAGATCCCTTTTTCCACCCGCGCGCCGATGCCCTCGCCGGTCCCCGATCGCCAAGCTGGGACGGCCGGGATCACTCGGGCCCCGGCCGTCGGTATGAAGGGGATCGCTCCGTGTTCCACAAGACCATCAGGGGCAGGGTGTGGCCGATGGCGGCCGCGCTGAGCCTGCTGCTGGGCGGCGTGCTCTGTGCGGCCGGCCCGGCGGCGGCTGCGGGCCGTGCCGCGTCGTCCGGTGCTGCACTGTCTAGTACTTCGTCATCTGGTGCCGCTTCGTCTGGTGCTGCTTCGTCCCGCGTGCCGAGCAGCCGCGACTGCGACGCCGCCACCACGCTCGGCCGCGTCCAAGGCCTGGCCCACAGCGCCACCTGCGCCTACCTGGGCGTCCCGTACGCCGCGCCGCCGACCGGCGCCCGCCGCTTCCTGCCGCCGGCTCCGTCCGCGCGGTGGCGCGGCACGCTTCAGGCGACCGCCGCCAAGCCGGGCTGTCCGCAGGACCTGAGCGGCCCGGGCGGCGGCAGCGAGGACTGCCTCTACACCCAGATCTGGCAGCCGCGCTCCGGCGGTGCGGACAAGCCGGTGCTGGTGTTCCTGCACGGCGGCGCGGACGAGTTCGGCGCGGCGAACGAGGCGGTGTTCGACGGCTCGGCGCTGGCGGCACGCGGCGACGCGGTCGTGGTCAGCGTCGACTACCGGCTCGGGATGCTGGGCTGGACCGAACTCGGCGGCCTGGACCGGCGCTACGCGGGCTCGGGCGACAACGGCCTGCGCGACGAGATCGCGGCCCTGACCTTCGTCCAGCGCCAGATTCGCGCCTTTGGTGGCGATCCGCGTGATGTCACCGTCTTCGGCCAGTCGGCCGGCGCGATCTCCATCTCCGCCCTCCTGGCCGGCGACCACCCCGAACGCCTCTTCCGGCGCGCGATCGTGGAGAGCGGCCCCGGCTACCTGGTCCACACCCAGCAGTACGCCCGCGACGCCGCGGCCCACCTGCTGAGCACCGGGGGTATCACCAGCGTGGCCCAGCTGGACGCGATGAGCACCCAGCAGCTGATGGAGTTGCAGAACAAGGCGCAGCAGGGTGTGTCAGGCCTCGCCGATGCCCTGTTCTTCGGCCCCTCGATCGACGGCACCCTGATCCCGGGCCCGGTGGACGACCGCATCGCCGCGGGCAGCGCCCGGCACGTGGACTTGATGGTCGGCACCACCGAGAACGAGACCGACTACTGGGCCCTGTTCGCACCCCAGGTCCTGGACCTGCCCCTGTCGGCCTACCGCAGCTTCCCGACGGTCCTGGCCCCGCAGAAGCAGGCGATGTTCGACCGGTACGCCGCCGACCGCCCCGGCCTGCCCCCGGGCCGCGTGGTGAACGCCATGCTCACCGACCAGATGTTCCGCGTCCCCACCCTGCGCATGGCCCAGGCCCAATACCGCTGGCGCCCCACGTACGTCTACCAGTTCGACTGGCACGTCCCCTATGTCAGCGGCCTGCCGGAGGCCCAGAACCTCGGCGCGATGCACACCGAGGAGGTGCCCTTCGTCCTGGGCAACCTGGACATCGCCGACTACCCGCGCGGCGCCGCCACCCTGGCCGCCGGACGCCCTCAGCTGACGACCCTGTCCCGGGACATGATGGACGCGTGGTCCGGCTTCGCCCGCGACGGCCGTCCCGGCTGGCCGAGCTACACCCCGGCCACCCGCGCCACGAAGATCTGGGACGTCCCGGAGCGCGTGCAGGACGGGCCGCAGGAGGCCGAGCGCGCGATGTGGGACGCGTTCTCGTTCCCGGCGTGGGATCTCGAGCCGTGGGTTCCGGCACCGGCGGCGGCATCAGCACCGGCTTCGGCTTCGGCTTCGGCTTCGGCCAAGAGTTAGGGGCGACTGCCTGACGCATGCGCGGTAAGGTGCCGCGGTGGACATGCCAGCCTATTGGCTCCGCAGACCTGACCTGCGCCGCGACGGCGACACGCTGGCGGCGGTCGACCAGCTGGTGGCCCGGGCCCTCGAACAGGGCCCGGGCCACTGCATCGACTACCGGCTCGATCTGCCGAAATGGCAGTTCCTCTCCCACGTGGCGGAGCGGGCGGGCCTGGTCCTGCACGGCTCGGGCGACCCCGCCATCGCCAGGTTCGAGCCCCGCCAGCCGGACGATCCGCTCGAGTTCAGCAACCGCCGCGCGGTCTTCGCCGCAGCCGACGGCCTGTGGCCGATGTACTACGCGGTGCTGGACCGCGAGCGCCATCCGATGATGCTGGTCAACTCCTGCGTCCGGCTCGCCTCGCAGACCGGCGGGCTCAGCGATCCGTTCTACTACTTCTCCATCAGCGACACGGCACTCCAGCAGAAGCCGTGGCGCCAAGGGACGGTCTACCTACTCCCGGCGAGCAGTTTCGAAGCCCAGCCGCCGCTCGTGGCCGGCTTCGGCGATACCCAGGTGCACGTCGCGCAGGCCGCGAGCCCCGTGCCGGTCGAGCCGTTGGCCAAGCTCGCGGTGGGTCCCGAGGATTTCCCGTTCTTGGACCGGATTCGCGGTCACCGGGACGAGGATCTGCAAGCGCGCATCGCCGCGGATCCCGATGGTTTTCCGTGGGTGGTGCCTACAGCGCCTTGACCATCACCGCGGTACCGTCCCGCTGCGAGGCGATGACACGCTGACCCGGCGCGAGCTCCGATTCCGTCAGCTCCGCCAGGGGAATCCGTTGCCCGGACGCGCCGCGCAGCAGGGTGGAGGCGTCCAAGCCGAGCGTCACGCTCTTGCCGTCCTCGCCCTCGATGCGCACCGAGGACGCGTCCACTTCGGCGATGTGCCCGACGACCGCCGGCGGGGCCGCCGGGTTCTGGAACCGTACGTCGATCGACAGCCGCAAGCCGTCCGGTGAGCGGTTCGGCAGTCCGGTGTGGACCAGTGCCTCGTGCATGAGGACGACGTCGCCCGGCTCGTACACGGCGCCGCGCCACAGATCCTCCAGCGGCGGCAGCTCCTCCAACGGCACGCAGCCCCGGCGGTGGCTGCCCTCCGCCACCGCCAGGCCGCCGAGTTCGGCGTCCACCGCCATCAGCGGGATCCACGCGGTCGTCATGTCGAAGCCCGGATTGAGCAGTGCGTCCTGATGGGTCAGGGTCGCGCTGCCCGGTGCCATGACGCGGTAGCGCGCCAGCGGGATGAAGCGGACCGGCGCGCCGGCCACCTTCGTGAAGAAGGCCGCCACCGAAGGGGTGGTGACCAGTCGTTCCCAGAGCTGCTGCGCGTTCAGCGCGTCCTGGAGGCTGGCGTCGTCCTCATTCGACAACGGCATGCGCTGGACGAGTCCCTGTTCGATCAGTGTTCGAACCACCTGCCGTCCGGCGGCCAGCACCGCGTCCTGGTCCAGGACGTCGCGGAAGAACAGGTATCCCTGGTCGTCGAACAGGGCCCGAAGGCGCGACGGATCGCCGAGGTGGTCGTTGGCCACGCGCAGCTCTGACACCAGCTAGTCGTACCCGGCCCCTCAGCCCGCCAACCGGGCGAAGGGGGCGATCGGGTTGTCCAGCGTCCCCACCAACTGCAACGCCGCCGAGGGATCGGTGAGATCCAGCATCTGCTCGTTGTCGCGCAGCTGGAGCCGGTTCAGACACGACAGATCGAACTGTGGTGCGAACATGTCGAAACGCCGGAACCGGTCCGCCAGCTCAGGTGAGGAGCCGCCATAAGAGTCCTGATAGGCGTGAACACATTCGGCGACCGTCCGCCAGAACACATCTTCGGCCAGGACCTCCCGCTCGGCCAGAATCGCGTTGAGATACCGCAGGAAGCAGTCGAACACATCAGTGAAGATCGACAGCAGCCGGACCTCCTCCGGCACCTCCGCCCGGATCCGCTCGACGCTCGGCGGCAGCGAAACCTCCGGGTCCATCACCACGATCTCCTCGGCGATGTCCTTGAAGACGACCCGCTCCACCGCGCCGCCGTCCAGGACCAGGATGACGTTCTCGCCGTGCGGCATGAACGCCAGGCCGTACGCGTAGAACGCGTGGAGCAAGGGCGTCAGGTACGCGTCCAGATACCTCCGCAGCCACACCTGCGGAGCCAGCCCCGACTCCGCGATCAGCGCCGCCGCCAGCGAGCCGCCGTCCCGGTCCACGTGCAGCAAACCGGCCATCGTCGCCAACCGCCGCCCCGGCTCCAGCGCCGGTACCGGGCTCTCGCGCCACAACGCCGCCAGCATCTTCCGATACGGCGACGATGACGCCGTCGCCGCCTCGAACTGCCGGTGGCGGTAGCCCACGGCCGCGCGCTCCCGGATCACCGACAGCCGGGTCTGCTTCAGCACGGCGTCGTCGGCGATCAGCGCGGCCAGCCAGTCGTTGATGGCCGGCGTAGCTTCCATGTAGGCGGCCGACAGCCCGCGCATGAAGCCCATGTTCAGCACCGACAGCGCCGTCTTCACATAGTGTTTCGAGGGATCGGTGACGTTGAAGAACGTCCGGATCGACTGCTGCGCCAAGTGTTCGTCATCGCCGGGCCCCAGACAGACCAGGTACTGCCGGGCGATGTCCCCGGCGAACGTCACCGACAGCTTGTTCCACCACTGCCAGGGATGCACCGGGATCAGCAGATAGTCCGCCAGATCCAGCCCCAGCCCGGCCATCACCTTGCCGAACAGCCCCAGCAACTCCTCGCCGAGCTCGGCCCGGATGAAGCTCTCGTACTCGGTGTCCGCGCACGCTGTGAACGCCGCGCGGTCGCGGTGCGCGGCCACCCAGATCAGGTGCACCGGATGCGCGGCCTCCGGCGCGTACCGCCGGAAGTCGTCCACGCCGAAACCGAGCCGGCCGTTGCCCGCGACGAAGCTGGGATGCCCCTCGGTCATCTCCGTCTCGATCCGCTGGAAGTCGGCGCGCGCCACCTCGGACGCGGAAACCGGCGGCTTGCTCAGCTTGTACGCGGCGCTGGCGAGCGTGGAGGCGATCTCCTCCAGGTATACCGGCAGCACCGAGTCGCTCAGGCCGAGCGTGTCGCGCAGCTCGATGCAGAAGTCGGCCATGTCCAATGGCGCCTGCCGGCCGCCGCGGATGCGAACGATGCTCTCCGCGTCGACCTGCCAGTGGTTCAGCGCCAGTACCTTCGCCGTGAAGCGGTACTCCACGGTGTCGTCGTCGCTGTGTACTGCGAAACCCTGGTCGGATCCGGCCAACGGCTTCGGCGTGAGCAGCCGCTCGTGGGAGAACTCTGCGATCGCTTTGCGTACCAGCAGCCGGTTGGCGCGCTCCCAGTTCTCGGGGGTCAGATGGCGGACGGCGTCGCGGGGGTTCATTCGAAGGCTCCTATGCGCGGAATGACAGCTGCAGTGGTCGCGGCCTGGAAGTCATGCCAGGTGCAGACGCTCAGCAGCGCCTGCTTCTCGGGCTTGGCGATCGGCCCGACGACGCGGAAGCCGACAGCGGCGTTCAGCGCCTGGACGGCGGTGTTGCGCACGTCCGGCTCCACGACCACGCGCAGCGCGTCCGGATCGGCGAAGATCCATGCCAGCACGGCGGTGAGGACGGCCCGGGTGAAGCCGTGGACCGGCGTGTCGGTCGGCGCGCACAGGAAGTGCATGCCGACGTCGCCGTCTTCGTGCTCGTACAAGCCGACCAGCTCGACCCGGCCGGGGTCGTAGCGTTCGGCCAGGAACGCCGGATTTCCGTCTATCAGTCCGAGGAACGCTTCGTGGTGTGGATGCTCGGCTATCCGTCGGTATTCCTGGCGCACCTGTTCGACATCGAAGTCCTGCATCAGCCAGAACTGCGCCTTGGGATGCGTGACCCAGCGGTGCAGCATCTCGATCTCGGCGTCGGAGTCCACATCGACCGGACGGAATGTGATCATGTGGGCAGTCCGTCCGGCGCGCCGAACTCCTGGAACGCGATGGACTTCTCCACCGGGTAGTAGTCCCGGCCCAGCATCTCGCTGATGATCCAGGAGTTCCGGTAGGCGCCCATGCCCAGGTCCGGGGAGGTGACGCTGTGCGTGTGGGTGCCGGCGTTCTGCAGGAAGATCTCCCGTCCGGCCACGTCGATCGTGTAGTTGCGTGCGACGTCGAAGCGTCCGCCGCCGTCGAAGCGGATGCGGTCCCGGACCGGTTCGAGGAAGACAGGGACCTGATAGCGGTACCCGGTGGCCAGGACCAGCCCCTGCGTCGCGAGCGAGAACCCGCGGTCCTGCTCCTCGTGGTGCAGGTCCAGGGTGTAGGTGCCGCCGGGCTCGTCGTAGGACGCGCCGCGCAGCTCGGTGTTGGTCACCAGCCGGGTGGCCACCGGGCCGCGCACGCTCTTGAGGTAGAGCGTGTCGAAGATCTCGTTGATCAGCACCGCGTCGATGCCCTTGAACAGGCCCTTCTGCTCGGCCTCCAGCCGGTACCTGGTCGCCTCGGGCAGCGCGTGGAAGTAGTCGACGTAGTCCGGCGAGGTCATCTCCAGCGTGAGCTTGGTGTACTCCAGCGGGAAGAACCGCGGGGATCTGGTCACCCAGCTCAGGTGGTAGGTGTCGGCTCCGGCGCCGGCGAGCAGGTCCAGGTAGATCTCGGCCGCGCTCTGGCCGCTGCCGACCACGGTGATGCTCTCTTTGCTCTGCAACAGTTCCCTGGTGGCGAGGTAGTCCGCGCTGTGCACCAGGTCGCCGCCGATCCCGCGACAGGGTTCTGGGATGTGCGGCGGCGTCCCGGTCCCCAGCACCAGATGCCGTGCGCGGTCCTCGATGACCGCACCGCTGTCGGCGTCGACCGACCGAACGGCGTAGCAGGCTTCTGCTTCGTCGTACTCGACCCGCGACACCGTCCGGCCGAAGCGGACGTTGCGCAGCCGGGTCGCGGCCCACCGGCAGTACTCGTCGTACTCCGCGCGCACCGGGTAGAAGTTCTCCCGGATGTAGAACGGGTAGAGCCGTCCGGTCTCCTTCAGGAAGTTGAGGAACGAGTACGGCGACGTCGGATCGGCCAGCGTGACCAGATCGGCCATGAACGGCGTCTGCAGCGTGGCCGAGGACAGCAGCATCCCGGGGTGCCAGGCGTAGCCGGCCTCGGGACGGGCCTCGAGAAAGAGCCCGTCGAGTCCGTCGATCGGCTCGGTCAGGCACGCCAGGCCCAGGTTGTAGGGGCCCAGCCCGATGGCGATGAAGTCGTGCGTGCTCAAGAGGTTCTCCGGCGCTCGACGTATTCGGCGGCGTGGTCCGCGATCAGGTCCAGGACGTGCGCGATGTCGTCGACCGTGGTCTGCGGGTTCAGCAGCGTGACCTTCAGGTAGTGCCGCCCGCCGACCTTCGTCCCGGCCACCACCGCGGCGCCGGAGGCGGCCAGGGCTTCGCGGGCGTACAGGTTCGCGCCGTCGGCCAGGTCCCGGTCCGGGCCCTCCGGCGGCAGGTAGCGGAACACCAGGGTGCTGAGTTGGGAGCGGGTCACCACCTCGAAGCGCGGATCGACGGTGAGCAGCACCCAGGCCTGCGCGGCCCGGTCGACGACCTCGTCGAACAGCGCGCCGACGGCGTCCGGGCCCATGATCCGCAGCGTCATCCAGAGCTTGAGCGCGTCGAAGCGGCGCGTGGTCTGGATGCTCTTGTCGACCTGGTTCGGGATGCGCTGCTCGACCATGCGCGCCGGGTTGAGGTAGTCGGCGTGGTACGTCGCGTGCGCCAGGACCGCGCGGTCGCGGACGACCAGCGCGCTGGAGCTGACCGGCTGGAAGAACGACTTGTGGAAGTCCACGGTGACCGAGTCCGCGCGCTCGATCCCGCCGAGCAGGCCGCGCCGGGAGCGGGAGACGAGCAGACCGCAGCCGTACGCGGCGTCGACGTGGAACCAGGCGCCGGATTCCGCGCACAGGTTGGCGATCGCGTGCAGCGGGTCGATCGAGCCGAAGTCGGTGGTGCCCGCGGTGGCCACGACCGCCATCGGGATGAAGCCGGCCCAGCGGCACTGCTCCAGCTCCCACTCCAACGCCTGCGGACGCATCCGTTTGCGGGCGTCGGTCTCGACGCTCACCACGGCGTCCGGACTCAGGCCGAGCATCTTCGCCGATTTGCGGACGCTGAAGTGGCCGGCCTCGGAGACGAAGATGCGCAGCCGGTCCATGACATCGCGCCTGCTGTCGAAAGGCGCGACCAGGTGTCCCGGTGCCAATACGGCGGCGGTCGCCTTCGCCAGGATCTCCTCCCGGGCCAGCAGCAGCGCCTGGAAGTTCGACTGGCTGCCGCCGCTGGTGAACACCCCGTCGGCGGCCGGGCCGAACCCGATCCGCCCGGCGGTCCAGTCGATGAGCCGCCGCTCGATGAGCGTCCCGCCCGCGCTCTGGTCCCAGGTGTCCAGCGAGGAGTTGACCGCGGTCAGGACGGCCTCGCCGAGCAGCGCCGGGATCACGACCGGGCAGTTGAGATGCGCGAGGTAGCGCGGATGGTGGAAGTAGACGGCGTCGCGGAGATAGAGCTCTTCGAGCTCGTCCAGCGCCGCCGAGGGATCGGCCAGCGGCCGGTCGAGATCGACGCCTGACACGCCGGGGGCCAGGTCGCCGGGGGAGACGCCGGTGAAGGGCCGGTCCGTGCGGGCGATCCGGTCCGCGACGCGGTCGACGCCCTCGGCCATGCTGTGCCGGTAGCGGTCCAGGGTCCGGTCGTTGAACAGGTGCCCGGCGGCTTCCTCGACGGCGGGGGAGAAGATGGCGCGCGCGGTCGCGACGGCGGAGGCCTGGGGGCTCACTGAGCACCACCGGCGCTCTGCTCTTGCACAGAGCTCTGCTCGGCTGCGGAGATCTTTTCAGCTGCGGAGATCTTCTCGGTCCGCAGATCCTCCTCGGTCGCGCCCAAGCGCCAGTACCCGGAGAACTCCACCCGCCTGCGGTCGATGCCGCGCTCGCCGACCAGGTGGCGTCGCAGGGTCTTGACCATGCCCGACTCGCCGGCGATCCACGCGTACGGCGCGCCGTCGGGGAAGGCCGTGCCGTGGATCTCCTCGGTCAGCAAGGTTCCTGGCCGCCGCAACGGGTCGCGGATCAGCCAGGTGATGTCGGCCTCGGCGGGGCTGAGCAGTTCCTGGACGTCCTTGAGGTTCGGGACCTCGATCCAGGCCCGGGCGCGCAAGCCCTCCGGCAGCCATTCCAGGATCGCGGCGGCGGCCGGCAGCGCGGTCTCGTCGGCGGCGAGCAGGACCCAGTCCGTCTCCTCCGGCAGCTGGAAGCCGATGCTGCGGTTGTCCTCGAACGCCGGCCCCAGCAGCACCGCCCGATCGCCCGGTACGGCCTCGGCGGCCCAGCGTGACGCGGGCCCTGCGGGAGAGTGCAGGACGAAGTCAACGTCGACCTCGTGGCGGTGGCGGTCCTGGGCGCGGACGGTGTACGAGCGCATGATCGCGCGTTCGTGCTCGGGCATCGCCCGCCATTGCGCGAACCAGTCGTCGCCGGCGTCGAAGGGGACTGTCGGCGCGTACTGCCCCGGCTGCGGCAGGAACAGCGAGAAGCTCTGGTCTCGGCCGCCGCTGTCGAAGTCCCGCAGCTGCTCGCCGCCGAAGGTGATGCGGACCATCGAGGGCCCGAGCCGGCAGGTGGCGACCACGCGGACTTGGAAGAAGCGGAACTTGCCGTGCACGAGTGCGGAGGCTGATTCGGCTTCGGCGGCAGCCAGCACCGCGGTCATCGAGGAGGCCATTGAGGAGGTCACCGAGGAGGAGGAGGCCATGGTCGTCAGCTCACCTTCTTCGCATTCTGAATCGCCTTGGCCAGGTTCTCCAGCAGGGGAGCGGCGCCGGCGTAGGAGAAGCGCGGCACGGCGTCCCACGGCGCGACCTGGCCGGCCTTCACCGCCGGCAGCGCGGTCCACGACGGCTTTGACGCCAGCGCGGCGGGCTGCAAGGCGGTGGAGCGGCTGTCGAGCAGGATCAGGTCGGCCTTGTACTTGTCGGCGTTCTCCCAACTCAGGCTCTCGAAGTAGTCGCCGGAGTCGAGCTTGTTCGGGACGATCAGATCCACGCCGAGCTCGGCGAAGTACATCAGGTCCGCGGCGATGTCCGGGTTGGACGCGTAGAAGGTGTCGGGGCTGCCGGAGGCGGCCAGGACCTTCAGCCCGCCGGCCGCCTTGGCCGCCGTGCGCAGCGTCTCGGCCGCGGTCTGGAACCGGGTCTTGGCGTCGGTCACCTTCTTGGCGTTCAGGTCCGCCCCGAGCGATTGCGCCAGCTCGGCGTAGCGCTGGATCGGTGTGGGCAGCGAGACCTTGGCCACGTTGATCGCCACGCTCGGGGCGAGCTTGGCGATCTGGTCCTTGCTCTCGTCCGGCACGTACCAGAGCTTCCCGGGGTCGTACATGTGCGTGACGAGCAGTTGGGGGCTGAGGGCGGCGTACTTCTCGACGTTGAACTCGCCCCAGGCGTTGCCCAGCACCGTCACCTTGCCGACGTTGAGGTCGCCGGCCTGCGCCGTGGCCTTGCCGTCGGCCTGCGTCGTCTCCCCGAAGACGCCGACGATCTGGTGGTCCAGGCCGAAGTCGACGAGCGCGGCGGCGGTGCCGGTGAACGCGACGACCCTCGTGGGCGCCGAGGGGGCTTTCACCATCTGCTTCCGGTCGTCGGTGAAGGACCAGGAACTGGGACTGCTTTTGCCGCTGGTGCCACTGCTACCGCCGCTGCCGCAGGCCGCGAGGACGGTGGCGACGGCGCCGCCGCCGAAGGTCGCCACCATGCCACGACGGGACAAAACGGACGCTGATGGTGAATAAGCCATGGATGTCGCTTTCGTGCAGGGGAAAGGAAGGGGGCGCATACCCGGCGCCGGTGAAGTTAGGTTAGCCTAACCTCACCACTCGCCCAAGGGGGGTCGCCCCCCTCCGTGCCGTCGAACCGGAGCCCGGTCTTGTCCGCCACCGCACCACCGCAGGCCCCTGAGGCCGCCGTCCCGACACCCGGAGGCCCACCGGGCCCGGCCGCCCGCCGCACCCTGAACCGAGGCGCGGGCCTGGCGGTCGCGGCCGTGCTGCTGCTGGCGGTCCTGGTCCTGAGCATCTGCTTCGGGGCCAAGTCGCTCTCGCCCGGCCAGGTGTGGCACGGCCTGGCCGACTCCGGCTCCCCGTACTACACCGTCGTGCACCGGATGCGGCTGCCCCGCACGCTGCTCGGCCTGATCGTCGGGCTGGCCCTGGGCCTGGCCGGCGCGGTGATGCAGGCGCTGACCCGCAACCCGCTGGCCGACCCGGGACTGCTCGGCATCAACGCCGGCGCCTCGGCCGCCGTCGTCACCTCCATCTGGCTGTTCGGGATCGGGACCTTCGAGGGCTACATATGGTTCGCCCTGGGCGGCGCGGCGATCGCCACCACCGCCGGCTACCTGGTCGGCGGCGGCCGCTCGGCCACGCCGGTCCGGCTGGCCCTGGCCGGCGCCGCGCTGAACGCCACGCTGTTCTCCTTCGTCAGCGCCGCGATGCTGCTGGACTCGGCGTCGCTGGAGGCCATGCGGTTCTGGACCGTCGGGTCGCTGGCCGACGCCACGTCCTCGACGGTCGTCAGGGTCCTGCCGTTCGTCGCCGTCGGCCTGGTGCTCGCCCTGGTCCTGGCCCGGCCGCTCAATGCCCTGGCCCTCGGCGAGGACTCGGCACGCGCGCTGGGTTCGCGGCCGACGGCGGTGCGCGCGGCGGCGATCGTGGCGGTGACTCTGTTGTGCGGGGCGGCTACGGCGGCCTGCGGGCCGATCGTGTTCGTCGGGCTGATGGTGCCGCACGTCGTGCGCACCATCACCGGCCCGGACCTGCGCTGGCTGCTGCCGTACTGCGCCGTACTGGCTCCGGTGGCACTGCTGGGCGCCGACGTGCTCGGGCGGGTGCTGGCCCGGCCCGGCGAGATCCAGGTCGGGGTGGTCACCAGCGTGGTCGGTGGCCCGGTCTTCCTGTACTTCCTGCGGCGCGCGAAGGCGGTACGGGAATGAGGGTTCTGCGAACCACCGCGCTGTCGGTGCGTTACCGGCCCCGGGCCCTGGCCGCCTCGATCGCCTGTGTTCTGCTCGCGTTCGCCGCGATGGTCGTCACCCTCGGCAGCGGCGACTACCGGATCCCGCCGGGCGAGGTCCTGCGGACGCTGGCCGGGGGCGGGTCGATGGCGGACCACTTCATCGTCGTGCAGCTGCGCCTGCCGCGCGTGGTGACCGCGTTGCTGGTCGGGGCCGCGCTGGCGCTCGCCGGCGCCGCCTTCCAGTCCCTGGTCCGCAATCCGCTGGGCAGTCCGGACATGCTCGGCTTCACCGAGGGCGCGGCGACCGGCGCGCTGGTCGTGGTGGTGGCCGGCGGCAGCAGCCTGGCGCTGGCGTGCGGGGCGGTGGCCGGCGGTGTGGCGACCGGAGTCGGGGTGTACGTCCTGGCCTGGCGCCGGGGCGTGCACGGCTACCGGCTGATCCTCGTCGGCATCGGGGTCTCGGCGATCCTGAGCGGGGTCAACGGCTATCTGATGACCAAGGCCCAGCTGATGGACGCCGCGCGGGCGATGCTGTGGCTGACGGGGAGCCTGGACGGCCGGAGCTGGAGCGACGTGGTGCCGTTGGCGGTGGCCATGGCGGTACTGGCGCCGGTGGTGATCGTGGGCTGCGGCAGGGCTCTGCACGTCATCGAGATGGGCGACGACGTGGCCCGGGCGCTGGGCGTCCCGGTGGAGCGGGTCCGGCTCGCGACGCTGGCCGCCGCGGTGCTGCTCACCTCGTTCGCCGCGGCGGCGGCCGGACCGGTGTCCTTCGTCGCGCTCACCGCCCCGCAGCTCGCCCGGCGCCTGACGCGCGCGCCCGGACCGAACCTGATCCCCTCGATGCTGGTCGGTGCCGTGCTCCTCACGTGCGCCGATCTCGTTGCGCAGCATGCGATTCCCGGACGGCAGCTGCCGGTCGGGGTGGTCACCGGCCTGCTCGGCGGCGGCTATCTGATCTGGCTGCTGGCGGCCGGACGCAAGGCGGGGCGGATCTGACAGTGGCGCACAGCCAATACAAGGAGACGAGCACCATGACCACGCGCCTGAGCGGCACCGGCCTGACCCTGGCCTACGACGGACGGACGGTCGCCGAGGACCTGTCCGTGGCGATCCCGGACCGGTCCTTCACGGTCATCATCGGTCCCAACGCCTGCGGCAAGTCCACCCTTCTCAGGGCCCTGTCGCGCCTGCTGAAACCGAAGGCCGGCACCGTAGTCCTGGACGGCGCGGACATCGCCTCGCTGCCCACCAAGCAGGTCGCGCGCATCGTCGGCCTGCTCCCGCAAGGCCCGATCGCCCCGGACGGCATCACGGTCGCCGACCTGGTCTCCCGCGGCCGCCACCCGCACCAGGGCCTGCTGCGCCAGTGGTCGCGCGAGGACGAGCGCGTCGTGGCCGAGTCGATGGCCGCCACCGGCGTGTCGGACCTGGCCGAGCGGGCCGTGGACGAGCTGTCCGGCGGCCAACGCCAGCGCGTGTGGACGGCGATGGTGCTGGCGCAGCAGACGCCCCTGCTGCTGCTCGACGAGCCCACGACGTACCTGGACATCGCCCACCAGATCGAGATCCTGGACCTGTGCGCCCGCCTGCACGAGGAGGAGGGCCGCACCCTGGTGGCGGTCCTGCACGATCTCAACCAGGCCGCGCGCTACGCCACGCACCTCATCGTGCTCTGCGACGGCCGGGTGGCCGCCTCCGGCCCGCCGGCGCGGATCGTCACCGCCGAGCTGGTGGAGTCGGTGTTCGGGCTGCCGTGCCGGGTGATCGAGGATCCGGAGACGGGGACGCCGTTGGTGGTGCCTGGGGCTCGGCGTCGGGGGCAGGCGGGCGGGAAAGCGGTCAGTATGCAAGCATGCTGACGCATACGTGCGTCACTCCATGTGGTGGCGTGGCCACGACAGAGCGTGAACCTCGGTAAGGCAAACCATGCACCTTCATGACGTTGATGGCGACTTCGAGAACTTCGCCGCGCGAAGGCTCGCCGAGGTACGACGCGGGCATGACCACCCCGACAGCCGTCTGATCAGGGCGTGGGCCGCCGGCCGTGGTATCTCCGTGGCGTCTCGTGGGCAACTGCCGGTCGAAGTCCTCGACGTGTACCGCCGAGAATTCGGGCTTGACCAGCCGGTGGCGCCGCGGGACTTCATCTGCGGACGCTGCGGCGCCCCGGTGGCCGTGCTGCCGCGCACGCGTTCAACTGTTGTGGTCCGCACGGACTTCTCCGACGATGACGCCTGGCGAGCCATCGGTACGGCTGTCCTCAAGCCCGTTGAAGAAGGCTGCCGCACCGACGCCGAGCTGCTGGACGACGCCGCGTTCCGTGGGCTGTCGACGCTGCAAGTGCTCAACCGGATCCCGAACGACTACGAGAACAAACTCCTCGTCATCGTCGACGAACTCGCCGTCGGTGTTCCGCGCCATCCGGTATTGGTCGTGGATCTGATCGACGAGCCGGGCCGGTCGCTGCGCGTCGAGCCGGCGGCGGTGGAGTCGATGGTCGACAGCATCAACACCGCGACGCTCCGGTTCGCGAGCTTCGAGCACTGGGCCGACGCCGACGGGATCGTGGTCGATCTCTGAAGATATATCGGACCGAAAAAGGTTCGGACACCGATATTAATGGTCCCGGAAATAGTGGTTTCCCGAAGCCTTTTGGGCGTCCATATATCGGACAAGAAATAGACGGGAATCCGAGACCGTGCCACTCTCTAGCCATGTCCCGCGATGGAGTGGCCCTGGTCGGTCGGCGATACGTCGACTTCGGACGGCTGTCCAGCGCCAGCTGTCCGGCCGTGTTCTGATCCGCCTGTGCCTGTTCAGGGCCGGTTCGCACCTGGGGTGCGGGTGATCGGCCAGTCATTTCCCCTTCCTTGATTCCAGCGGCTGCGACAAGCCGCCCGCCGGTGTGCCCGGCGATCCTTTCGGGAGCCTTCCTGTGATAGACATCAAGACTCTGGTACGTTCGGTCGCGGCCTTTGGCGCCGTCCTCGGGATCGTCGCCTCGGCCGCCGCGTGCGGGTCGTCGAAGAGCTCTGATTCCACGGCCAAGACCGCCGCCGCCGTCTCCGGCGGTTCGGCCGCCTCCACGGTGCGCCTGGGCTACTTCGCGAACGTCACGCACGCCACCGCCGTGGTCGGGGTCGCGCACGGCGACTTCGCCAAGGCGCTGGGGGCGGGCACGAAGCTCACCACGCAGATCTACAACGCCGGCCCCGCCGAGATGACCGCGGTGCTCGGCGGCCAGCTGGACGCCGCGTACGTCGGCCCCTCCTCGGCGCTGTCGGCCTTCGTGCAGTCCCACGGCGAGGCGCTGAAGATCGTCGCAGGGGCCACCGAGGGCGGCGCCGAACTCGTGGTCAAGCCCTCGATCACCTCGGCGGCGGACCTCAAGGGCAAGACCCTGGCGACCCCGCAGAAGGGCAACACCCAGGACGTGGCGCTGCGCTACTGGCTCAAGCAGCAGGGCCTGACCGCCAACCCCGACGGCACCGGCGACGTCTCGGTGGACCCGCAGGACAACGCGACCACCCTGGACCAGTTCAAGGCCGGCCACATCGACGGCGCCTGGCTGCCCGAGCCCTGGGCCTCGCGCCTGGTCAGCGAGGCCGGGGCCAAGGTCCTGGTGGACGAGCGCAGCCTGTGGCCCAACGGCCAGTTCTCGACCACCACGCTCGTGGTGGCCACCAGCTTCCTGACCAAGCACCCGGACACCGTCAGGGCCCTGATCGACGGCCAGATCGCCGCCAACCAGTGGATCACCTCGGACCCCACCGACGCCCAGAAGCTGGTCAACGACCAGCTGAAGGCGCTCACCGGCAAGGCCCTGACCGCCGCCGAGATCCAGCGCGCCTTCAGCGAGCAGAAGGTCACCAACGACCCCGACGCCCCCACCCTGCAGACCTCGCTGGACCACGCGGTCGCGGTGAAGCTGCTGAAGGCGACCGACCTGCACGGCATCTTCGACCTCTCGATCCTGAACGCCGAACTGCAGAAGAACGGCCAGCCGGCGGTCTCCGACGCGGGACTGGGCGCGAAGTGAGCGAGGAATCCACGAAGGCCGGCTCGGTGGCCGAGGCCGCCGGGCCGGAGGTGGACGGGGTGGAGCTGGACGGGCCGGTGGCGGACGGGGCGGTGGCCTCGGCCGAGGTCGGGGTCGGGGTCGAGGTCGAGGCTGAGGCCGGACCGGGCGCGGTGGGGGAGTCGGGCGAGCCTGAGGTTGTCGAGGCGGCTCAGGAGGCTGATGGCGGACCGGAGCTCTCGGCCGGCGATGAGCCGGCTGCCGATCCCGATCCCGATCCCGATCCCGAGCCCGAGCTTGAGGCCGAGGCTGATGCCGCCGAGCCGGAAGCTGCTGAGGTTCCCGAGCCCGGTGCCCCCGATTCCGAAGCCCCCGACGCCCTCCAAGAAGTCGAGGCCGGCCTCGACGCCCTGGAGACCGCACAGCCCACCGCCGTCCACGAGACCGGCAGGCTCGTGGCGGTCCTGCGCGCCGCCTATCCGCCGATCCTGGCCATCGTCCTCATCATCGCCGTCTGGCAGATCCTCTACGCGGCCAAGATCTGGCCGGACTGGAAGCTGCCCGGGCCCTCCGAGACGTTCTCCTCGCTGAAGAGCACCTTCTCCAGCGGCGATGCGCTGCCCTCGGTCGGGCACAGCGTCGAGCACGGTGCGATCGGCTTCTGTGCCTCCGTTGTCATCGGTACGCCGCTGGGCCTGCTGGTCGGGCGGCTGCGGCCGGTGCGGGCGGGGCTGGGGCCGATCCTGTCCGGGCTGCAGTCGCTGCCGTCGGTGGCCTGGGTTCCCCCGGCCCTGATGTTCTTCGGGCCGAAGCCCGCGATGCTGTACGCGGTCGTGCTGGCCGGGGCCGTGCCCTCGATCGCGGTCGGGGTGGTGTCGGGGTTGGACCAGGTGCCGCCGCTGTACCTGCGGGTGGGGCGCAACCTCGGCGCGCGCGGGTTGTCCTCGGTGCGCTATGTGCTGCTGCCCGCGGCGCTGCCGGGGTACCTGGCCGGGCTGCGGCAGGGTTGGGCGTTCTCGTGGCGCTCGCTGTTGGCGGCAGAGATCATCGTGGAGTCCGCGGATCTGGGGCACTCGCTCGGCTTCCTGCTGAAGAACGCCCAGGACTCCAACGACATGGCCGGGGCGTTCGCGGCGATCGTGCTGATCCTCGCGGTCGGCGTCGCGGTCAACCAGCTGCTGTTCGTGCCGTTGGAGCGGCGCGTGCTGCGAAGCAGGGGTCTTACATGAACTGAGTTTCGCGACGGCCTTCGCGTCGGGTCCCGATGGAATACATCGGGGCCCGACGCATTTTTGTGCCGTCTCACGCGTTCTCGAATAACAGGCATCGGACTTCCGGGATGCGAGACTGCCGGAACATCCATTGACGAAGTCGCAGTTCCGCTGTCATTCTCATGCTATGAACCAGGGCCGACTTCTTGTGGCTCGCCGTCACGTCGATCTGCGACGGACCGCGAGCGCCATCTGTCCTGACGTCCCGTAGCCCTGCCCTGCCGGCTATTTCTGTACGGCTTCGCGCCGCCGTTCTGGCGCGCCCTTCTCTTGTGTGAGCGCATTGCTTAACGGCTTTAGTGTTCCGCTTTTCTCGTCCTTTTCTAGGAGCTTCACCATGCCCTCGATCCTGGCTGTCTCCGGCAGTCCGTCGCCCACTTCCCGGACGGCGGCGGCCCTCGACCACGCGGCGGCCTGGCTGGCCTCGCAAGGCCATGCCACCAAGCATCTGGCCGTCCGCGACCTGCCGCCGGCCGACCTGCTCGCCGGCACGCGCGCCACGCTGGCCGTGCGGGAGGCCATAGCCGCCGTGGCCCAGGCCGACGGCGTCATCATCGCCTCACCGATCTACAAGGCCTCCTACACCGGCGTCCTGAAGGCGTTCCTGGACCTGCTGCCGGAGAACGCGCTGGCCGGAAAGGTCGTCCTGCCGGTGGCCACCGGCGGCACGGTCGGGCACCTGCTGGCCATCGACTACGCGCTGCGTCCCGTGCTCACCGCGCTGGGCGCCGACCACGTCGTGCCGGGCCGGTTCCTGCTGGACTCCGACATCGTGCGCGGCGAATCAGGGGACGCACGCCTTGCTCCGGAGGCCGACCGCCGGCTGACCGACACCCTGGAGCGCTTCTCCGACGCCCTGGGCCTTTACGGGGTCCGCGAGCTGGCGGCGGTCGGGCGATGAGCATCCTGGCACCGGTCCCCTCCGGCCCCACCAGACGCGGGTTCCTCGGCCTGGTCGGGACCGCCGCGCTGGCCGCCGGATGCGGCTCCTCATCCGGAGGGTCGGCCAAGAAGACCACCCGGTTGCGCTACCAGGGCTCGGTCGGCTCCGTCACGCCGCCGGAGCTGGCGGCCGACCTGGGATATCTGGGCCCTGTCACGCTGGACTGGGTCGGCAACACGACCAGCGGTCCGCAGGACATCCAGTCGGCGGCCACCGGCCAGACCGAGTTCGGCGGCGCGTTCAACGGCGCGGTCGCCAAGCTCCACTCCGCCGGCGCCCCGATCACCGCCGTCATCAGCTACTACGGCGTCGACCAGTACTCGTACAACGGCTTCTACACCCTGGCCGACAGCTCGATCAGCTCCGCGCAGGGCCTGTTCGGCAAGAAGGTCGGGATGAACACCCTCGGCGCGCACCTCGAAGCGGTCCTGGACATCTACCTCGGCCGCAACGGCGTCTCCGCGGGCGACGTCAAGAAGGTCGAGCCGCTGGTGGTGCCGCCGGTCAACACCGAGCAGTCGCTGCGGGCGCACCAGATCGACGTCGCGACGCTCGGCGGCGTCCTGCGGGACAAGGCCCTGGCCGACGGCGACATCAAGGCGTTGTTCACGGACTATGACCTGCTCGGTACGTTCAGCGCCGGGACCTATGTCTTCCGCAACGACTTCCTGGCCAAGAACCCTGACACCGTCCGCGCCTTCACCTCCGGAGTGGGCAAGGCGATCGAGTGGGCGCGCACCACGCCGCTGCCCGAGGTCGTCGACCGCTTCACCGAGATCATCAAGAAGCGCGGCCGGAACGAGGACACCTCGACCCTGAAGTACTTCAAGTCCTACGGCATCGCCGGCACCGGCGGCGTCGTCGCCGAGAAGGAGTTCGCCACCTGGATCACCTGGCTGGAACAGCAGGGCCAGATCCCCAAGGGCAAGGTCAAGGCGGCCGACGTCTACACCAACAAGTACAACTCCTTCGCCAAGGCAGGGAGCTGACATGGCCGCGACCGGCACCGCGGAGAAGATCCGCATCGAGGCCGTCAGCAAGATCTTCGACGTGCGCGGCGGCGAGGCCTTCACCGCGCTGGACGACGTCACGCTGCACGTGGCGCCGGGGGAGTTCCTGGTCGTGGTGGGCCCCAGCGGCTGCGGGAAGTCGACGCTGCTGGACCTCATCAGCGGCCTGACCAAGCCCAGCACCGGCCGGATCCTGCTGGACGGCGCGCCGGTGGCCGGCCCCGCCCTGGACCGCGGCATCGTCTTCCAGCAGTACGCGCTGCTGCCGTGGCGCACCGCGCTGCGCAACGTCGAGTTCGCTCTGGAGGCGCAGCCGCGCCTGGACCGGCTGAACCGCAAGAGCCGGGCCGAGCGCGCCCGGGAGTACCTGGACCTGGTCGGCTTGTCAGGGTTCGAGGACCGCTACCCGCACGAGTTGTCCGGCGGGATGCGCCAGCGCGTCGCGATCGCCCGCGCGCTGGTCGCCGACCCGGCCGTGCTGCTGATGGACGAGCCGTTCGCGGCCCTGGACGCCCAGACCCGCGACGGGCTCCAGGAGGAGCTGCTGCGGATCTGGCACAAGACCGGCACCACGATCGTGTTCATCACGCACGGCATCGACGAGGCGGTCTATCTGGGGCAGCGGGTCGCGGTGATGACCTCGCGGCCGGGCCGGATCAAGGAGATCGTCGACGTCCGCCTGGGCGAGCGGGGAGCCGAGGACGACGTGCGCTCGAGCGCGGAGTTCGCCGAATACCGCCATCAGGTCTGGAGCCTGCTGCGCGACGAGGTCACCGCTGTCAGGGAGGTCGTTTCCGTTGGCTGAGATACCGATCACGGCGACCGTCCAGCTGCTGAAGCGGACGGTGCCGGCGCCGCTGACCCGGGTCGGGTCGGGGCTGGCGGCGGTCGGCAAGCGCACCGTCGCGATCGCCGCGTTCCTGGCGCTCTGGGAGGTCGCGCCGCGCGTGGGCCTGGTGGACCGCACGTTCCTGGTGCCGTTCTCCGAGGCCGTCAGAGCCCTGATAGAGCTGGCGAAGGACGGCCAGCTGTGGGACAACACCCGGGCCAGCCTGGTCCGCTCGCTGTCCGGCTTCCTCATCGCGATCGGCGTCGGCGTGCCGCTGGGGCTGCTGATCGGCTGGTACCGGCCGGTCGCGGAGATCCTCGGACCGCTGCTGGAGGTGTTCCGCAACACCGCGGCCCTGGCGCTGCTTCCGGTGTTCATCCTGCTGCTGGGCATCGGGGAGACCTCGAAGATCGCCATCGTGGTCTACGCCTGCACCTGGCCCATTTTGCTGAACACGATCAGCGGCGTGCGCGACGTCGATCCGGTCCTGGTCAAATCGGCGCGCTCGATGGCGCTGCCGGCGCACCGGCTGTTCGCCAAGGTGATCCTGCCGGCGTCGCTGCCGACCGTGTTCACCGGCATCCGGCTGGCCGGCGCGTCCTCGATCCTGGTGCTGGTCGCCGCCGAGATGGTCGGCGCCAAGGCGGGCCTGGGCTACCTGGTCAACGCCTCGCAGCAGAACTTCGCCATCCCCGACATGTACGCCGCGATCATCGCCATCGCGGTGCTCGGGCTGGTCTTCAACCACCTGCTGGTGCTGCTCGAGCGCCGGCTCACGCGCTGGCGTCCG
This sequence comes from Catenulispora sp. MAP12-49, assembly GCF_041262705.1. Taxonomy (NCBI): domain Bacteria; kingdom Bacillati; phylum Actinomycetota; class Actinomycetes; order Catenulisporales; family Catenulisporaceae; genus Catenulispora; species Catenulispora sp. MAP12-49. The sequence continues at coordinate 62,846 of NZ_JBGCCP010000023.1, forward strand.
GCGACCGGCGCCTGACCGACTTTGTGAATTCGAGGACTGACACATGACCACCGACGCGAGACAGCTGCACCTGAACGCCTTCCTCATGGCGCCGGGGCACCACGACGCGGCCTGGCGCCACCCGGCCAGCCAGCCGCACCGGGTCAACGACATCACCTACTTCCAGCAGCTCGCGCAGACCGCCGAGCGCGGCAAGTTCGACTCGATCTTCTTCGCCGACGGGCTCGCGCTGTGGGGCGGCCGGGCCGGGGCGAACGTCACCGGCGGGCTGGAGCCGCTGACCGTGCTGCCCGCGATCGCCGTGGCCACCCGGCACATCGGCCTGATCGCCACCGCCTCCACCACCTTCAACGAGCCCTTCCACCTGGCCCGCCGCTTCTCCTCGCTCGACCACGTCTCCGGCGGCCGGGCCGGCTGGAACATCGTCACCTCCGGCTCCGTGATCGAGGCCAACAACTTCAACCTGGACGAGCACATCGACCACGCTGTCCGCTACGAGCGCGCCGCGGAGTTCCTGGAGGTCGCCACCCGGCTGTGGGACAGCTGGGCCGACGACGCGGTGGTGCTGGACAAGGCCGCCGGGGTTTACGCCGATCCCGAGCGGCTGCGCGAGATCGAGCACTCCGGCGACTTCTTCAAGGTGCGCGGGCCGCTCAATGTCCAGCGCTCGCCGCAGGGCTGGCCGCTGTTGGTCCAGGCCGGGTCCTCCGAGGACGGCAAGGAGTTCGCGGCCCGCTACGCCGAGGCCGTGTTCACCGCGCAGCAGACCCTGGCCGAGGCGCAGCGGTTCGCCGCGGACGTCAGGGCACGTGCCGCCGCCTTCGGCCGGGACGGCCTGCCGCTGATCCTGCCGGGAATCTGCCCGATCATCGGCGCCACCGAGGCCGAGGCCCGCGCGCTGGAGGACGAGCTCACCGAGCTGCAGGTCATCGACTACGGACTGGGTCAGCTCTCGAACATGCTCAACGTCGACCTGGCCGGCTACCGCCTGGACGAGCCGCTGCCGGAGGACGTCCTGCCGACCGAGGACGAGGTCAACGGCAACAAGAGCCGCTTCACCCTGGTCGCCGAACTGGTCCGGGAGCGGCTGACCATCCGGCAGATCATCGCCCGGCTCGGCGGCGGCCGCGGGCACCGCGTGGTGACCGGGACGCCGGAGCAGATCGCCGACGCGCTCGAGTCCTGGTTCCGCGCCGGGGCCGCCGACGGCTTCAACATCATGCCGCCGATCCTGCCGACCGGGCTGGAGGACTTCGTCGACCACGTCGTGCCCGAACTCCAGCGCCGCGGTCTGTTCCGGAGCGAGTACAGCGGGAGCACGCTGCGCGAGCACTACGGACTGGCGCGGCCCGCCGACCGCTTCACCGAACCCGCTGAATCCGCTGAATCCTCCGAGTCCGCCGAACCCCTGCTCGTCTCCGCATCGCAGCACTGAGAGGAAGATCCGCAATGACTACCGACTTCGACATCCGCCGCATAGGCGGGAGGATCGGCGCCGAGATCACCGGCGTCGATCTGACCGGCGACCTCGCCGAGGGCATCCTGAAGGAGGTCAAGGACGCGCTGCTGGAGCACAAGGCACTCGTGTTCCGCGATCAGAACCTCGACGACGAGGGCCAGATCCGCTTCGCGTCGCAGTTCGGCGCCCTCACCACCGCGCACCCGACCGTCCCCGGCATCGCCGAGCAGCCGCAGATCCTGCCGGTGGACAGCGAGCGCGGAGCGGCGAACGTGTGGCACACGGACGTCACGTTCGTGCAGTCGCCGCCGAAGGCCTCGACGCTGCGGGGTATCGTGATCCCGCCCTACGGCGGCAACACCCTGATCGCCAACACCGCCGGCGCCTACCGCGACCTGCCCAAGCCGCTGCGCGACCTGGCCGACACGCTGTGGGCCGTGCACACCAACGACTACGACTACGCCGGCCCGCAGGCGAAGGACGACGACGAGCGGCGGCAGCAGTACCGCGAGGTGTTCGTCTCCACGAAGTACCGCACCGCGCACCCGGTGGTCCGCGTCCACCCGGAGACCGGCGAGCGCGGCCTGTTCATCGGGGCGTTCGCGCAGGGTATCGAAGGCCTCAGCACGACCGAGTCGAAGGACGTCCTGCGACTGCTGCAGGCCTATGTCACGCGGCCGGAGAATGTGTTGCGGGTGCAGTGGAATCCGGGCGACGTCGTGGTCTTCGACAACCGCATCACGCAGCACTACGCGCCGGATGACTACGACTCGCTGCCCCGGCGCCTCAACCGCGTCACCATCGCCGGCGACGTGCCGATCGGCGTGGACGGCGCGGCCAGCCGGATCCTGGAAGGCGACGAGGCGGCCCACTACACCCCGGCGTCAGGCGGAAACCCCCCGATCACCATCCGTTGACGTCAACGTCAGTGGTTGCTAGTTTCCCGCATCACGGGCGGCGACGATTCCTCAGCCCCGAGGCCTCGGCCGCCCGTGATGCCACCACCGCCTGAACGACGGACGCGCTCTTCGGCGTGCCGCGGCGATCCCGCGCGCGCCGGAACGGACGTCCGGTACGGAACGCCGGCCGCGACCCCGCGCGCCGGCGCGCTTTCCCCCACATCGGAAGGAAGCACATGTTCCACGGTTCGTCTCAGCGGCGCCGCGTCGCCGCAGCCGTCGTCGGCTCTTCTCTGCTCGCACTCGGTTCGGCGGTGGCCACCGGTACCGCCTCCGCAGCGCCCGCCGCACCGGCCTCGAGTGCGGCGCACGCCAACCGGGGTCACGGCTACATGCCGGACGTCGCGGACGCGCAGGCGGCGCGGGCAGCCACGCGGCACGGCTCCAAGACGCTCACCTACGGCGGCGGCATCGACGGCATCGGCGTGATGGACGGGCAGCCTCAGGTCTACCTGGTGTTCTACGGGAGCCAGTGGGGAACACAGGGCACTGACGCCAATGGCAACCTGACCTTCAGCAACGATCCCGACGCCGGCGCGCCGACCGCGCAGATGATGTTCAAGGGCATCGGCACCGGCGGCGAGCAGTGGTCCGGGACCATGACGCAGTATTGCGACGGCCCGCTGGTCGCCAAGGGCGCCACCAGCTGTTCGGCCAGTGCGGCGCACGTGCCGTACCCGAGCGGCGGCGCGGGTGTGCTGGCCGGTGTCTGGTACGACAACACCGCGGCCTCCCCGCAGACCGCGTCGGGCAACCAGCTGGGCACCGAGGCGCTGGCCGCGGCCCACCACTTCGGCAACACCACCGCCGCGGCGAACCGGCACGCGTACTACGTGATCCTATCCCCGCACGGTACCAACCCCGACAGCTATCAGGGTGCTTACTGCGCCTGGCACGACTACAACGGCGACAGCACCCTGACCGGCGGCGCGGTCTCCTCCGACGTCGGCGACTTCGCCTTCTCCAACCAGCCCTACAACATGGACTCCGGCGCCGGCTGCGGCGTGAACTTCCTGAACACCGGCAGCAAGGGCACCCTCGACGGCTGGACGATGACCCTGGGCCACGAGTACTCGGAGACCCTCACCGACCAGAACCCGCCCGGCGGCTGGACGAACACCTCGACCGGCCAGGAGAACGCCGACGAGTGCGCCTGGCTCAAGGGCGTGACCGGCGGCGCGGGCAACGTCCCGATGGGGAACGGCACGTACACCGAGCAGGGCAGCTGGTCCAACGACACCAACAGCTGCGCGCTGACGCACGCGACGGTGAGCTGACCGGCGGGACGGCGAGAGCGAGAGTGAGAGCATGAGCCGGGTCCCGCGGTGGTCGCCGCGGGGCCTGGCTCGGTCGTTTGGCGACCGTCGGGCTGGCCGGTTGCGGTTGGGGTGTGGGTTACAGGCCCCAACCGCAACCGGCCAGCGCCCCGCACCAGCAGCACGAGTCCTTCAGGTGCCGCGGTCAATCCGTGGTCGGCAGCCGATACACCACCAGCGTCTGCTCCGGTCGCTCGGCGACATGGAACGCCGCGTGCGACAGGGTGATCAGGCCCAGCCTCGGGTGCCGGACGCGCTTGTGGCCCGCGCGGCTGAACTGGATGTCGTACAGCGGCCACCATTGCCGTACCTCGGGGCTGGCTTCGGTCAGGTCGGCGACGAGGCGGGTCACGCGCGGGTGGTCGGGGTGGCGGCCGGCGATGGCGCGGAGGCGGGCCAGGATGTGGCGGGCTTCGGGTTCCCAGTCGACGAGGACCTCGCGGGCGGCGGGTTCGGTGAACATCCAGAGGACGACGTTGCCGTCGGGCTTGATGCCGCGGAAGAGTTCCGTGGCGGCGTCGTTGGCGGCCAGGACGTCGTAGCAGAGTCCTGTGACGTACGCCGGGTTCTCGCCGAGCAGGGCTGGGACGCCGGCGACCTCCGGCGCGGCCTGTTCGAAGGCGTCCGGGTCGGGGACGCCGTCCTCGGACGCGGCCCCTTCGGCGGCCAGCCGGTGCAGGTGCTCCTGCTCGGCGCCGGTCAGGTTCAGGGCGCGGGCCAGGGCGTCGAGTACCTGGCTGGAGGGGTTCACGTCGCGGCCCTGCTCCAGATACGTCAGCCAGGTCGCGCTGATGCCGGCCAGCAGGGCCAACTCCTCGCGGCGCAGGCCGGGCGTCCGGCGGCGGCCGGTGATCGGCAGGCCTGTCTGCGCGGGGTCGGTCCGCTCGCGGCGGCTGCGCAGGAACGCGCCCAGCTCCACGCTCACCCTAGAACCTCCAGTACCAGAATAAGGCGATTCTGGATACCAGCTTAACGCGCCGCCAAGCTTGTCCCATGCGAGCTTGGACTGTTGCATCTCAAGATGATGACCTGCGCGTGTCGGACGTTCCCGAGCCCACGCTTCAGGGCGGCGGCGTGGTGGTGGAGGTGCTCGCCGCGCACCTCCCGGCGTATACGAAGGCTGTGGTGAACGGCGGCCGGGGCGGTCTGCCGGTCCCGCTGACCCTCGGCGCCGCCTGCATCGGGCGCGTCATCGACGTCGCGCCCGACGTCTTCCACCTCGCCCCGGGCGACGTCGTGGTGGACACGGCGCTGCTCGACGCGGGCGAGGGCGATGAGATCCTGGTGGGCTGGGTCGGCCTCGGAGGAACCGGGACCGGCAGCGGGCGTACCGATCGGATGCGGAAGGTGTGGCACGACGGCGTCTTCGCCGAGCAGGCGCTCTGCGCGAAGGAGACGCTGGTCAAGCTGCCCGGCGCGCAGGACTACCCGGACTTGGCGCGCCTGTCCTTCCTGCCGTGGCTGACCATCGCCGCCGCCGGGCTGCACGCCGCGGGCCCCCTCACCGGCCGCGACGTCGCGATCATCGGCGCGACCGGCCAGCTCGGCGGCGCGGCGGTGCTGGTGGCGCTGGCCGAGGGCGCGGCGACGGTGACGGCCGTGGGCCGCAACCAGGATGCGCTGGACCGGCTCGCCGAGCTCGGTTCCCGCGTCCGCGTCCACCGCCTGACCGGCGACCGGGCGACCGACGCGGCCGGGATCGGCCCGGTGGACGTGGCCCTGGACGCCCTCGGCGCCACGCCGACCGCCGAGGCGACCATGGCGGCCTACGACAGCCTGCGGGTGGGAGGCACCATGGCACTCATCGGCGGGGTACGCCAGGACCTCACCATCCCGTACGGCGACCTGATGCACCGCAGGATCACGCTGCGCGGCTCCTGGATGACCGACCAGGAGACGGTGATCACGGTCTGGAACCTGATCCGTTCCGGGCTGCTGGACCTGTCCGCGCTCGAACCGCTGACGGTCGGCCTGGACGACCCGGCGGCCGCCCTTGACCTCGCGGAGCGTACGTCAGGACTCAGCTTCGTGGCGCTGGTTCCCTAGGACGCCGGCCAAGTGCTCGACCGACGCCACCGATTCGACGGCCGTGCCGTTGAGCGTGGTGATCGCGCAGGACGGTACTCCCGTCGTGAGAAGGCTGTCGCCGACGGCTGAGTCGCCCAACAGGGTGCGGAGCAGGTCCGCGGTCACGCCGCCATGGGTGACGATGGCGGCGGGGCTATCGGAGGCGCCGACCGCGCGGACCAGCGCGAGCAATCGGTCGGCTGCGGCGTGCGAGGAGTCGCCGATGGCGGGCACGTAGGCGCGGTCCTCCACCGTCCTGGCCCATTCGGCGCCAAAGTCTGCGAACGGCATTGTGCCGTCCCAGTTCATGCGCTCGATGGCCCGCTTGTCCTCGACGGGCTGAACGGCGACCGCATCGGCGATGATTTGCGCGGTCTCGCGCGAGCGTCGCAATGGACTGCAATAGACCCGACGTATGCCGGTGCGCCGCGCCCACCTACCGGTGAGCGCGGCGTGGGCACGCCCGAGCCTCGTGATGTCGGGGTCACCTGGTTCCCGCAGCTTTTCCGCGTGCTGGATGAGGTAGACATACATGTCCGCGATGGTCCGCGCGCGAGCGGCGCTCGTCCACGGCTTTTCAGGCCACGGACTCGCCGACCGGAGTCCTACCCCGGGTAGCTGACCCCGATCTGACCCCGCACCGCATCCATGGTCCGCATGACCGCGAGCGTCTCCGACCACGGCGCCAGCGGGCTCTCCCGAAGCCCGGCGCGCAGGCAGCGCTGGGCTTCGATCGCCTCGTGCACCATGCCCTGAGCCAGATACGGCTCCTCGATCCGTTGCGCCTGCTCGTTTCCGCGGTACAGCGAGAAGCCGGTCGGGGAGGTGAAGCCGCGTCCGAACTCGATCCGTCCCTCGGTGCCGGCCACGGTCGCGCTCCAGGTGCCGTCGGCCGAGATCGAGCAGGTCAGGGCTGCGATGCCGCCGCCGGGGTGGACGAGGGTCACCGCGGTGGTGTCGTCGACGCCCTCCGGGGTCAGCGTGCCGACCGCCTGCACGGTGCTCGGCGTGCCGAAGACCAGCTGGGCGATCGCCAGCGGGTAGACGCCGAGGTCCAGCAGTGCGCCGCCGCCGAGTTCGGGGTTGCGCATGCGGTGTTCGGGGCCGCCGGTGAAGCTGACCGAGAAGTCGGCGGTGACCAGGCGGGGTTCGCCGATGGCGCCGGCGCGCACCATCTCGACCATGCGCAGGACGGCCGGGACGGTGCGCGTCCACATCGCCTCCATGAAGAAGACGCCCGCGGCCTCGGCGCGGCGGCACAGGTCTTCGGCCTGCGCCGCGTCCAGGGTGAGCGGCTTCTCGCACAGCACGGCCTTGCCGGCGTCCAGGCACAGGGCGGCCGCCGCGTGGTGGGCCGAGTGCGGGGTGGCGACGTAGACGATGTCGACCTCGGGGTCCGCGGCCAACTCTGCCCAGGAGCCGTGGGCGCGGGGGATACCATGGCGGTCGGCGAAGGCCTGGGCCGTGTCGAGCGAGCGCGACCCGACGGCGACGACCTCGGCGTCGTCGAGAGTCTGCAGGTCAGCGGTGAAAGTGGCGGCGATGCCGCCGGTCGCCAGGATGCCCCAACGGATCTTGTTCTGCGTCACCGCGTCAGCATAGCCGCGCGCCGGAGCCGGCTCCCGAGATGATCAGATCTCGGAAAGCCGGCCCCGACCCTACTTCGGGCTCAGAACTGCTCGCTCAGCAGCGTCACGGGTAGCTGACGATGTCCGACGGGCCGCCGAACGCCGAGCTCACCGCCTTCCCGGTGCCGTTGACGACCGAGTCGATGCCGCCGGAGCCGTTCAGGAACACGCTCAGCAGGTCGTGCAGCTGCACCCCGGAGGTCTGCGGCACCTGGAACGCCATCGCGTTGTGGATGTCCACCCCCTGGTCGAAGTAGCTGTAGCTGCCCAGTCCGTAGCCCTGGAAGGAGGACACCGAGTTCGGGATGTACAGCGCCGGGTACCCCTTCTGGGACGCCGAGGCCATCCACGAGGCCTGGTTGGGCACCTCGTAGGGGTTCTCGTTCTGGAAGAAGATCACCGTGCCGTTCTGGCCGTTCCAGTCCACCTCGTTCTGCTGGAAGTGCTCCACCGCCAGGCCGTAGGACGTGACGTTGTTCCCGTTGACCACCAGGCCGGTCGGGCTCTGGTCGCCGGTCCACGTCCCGGCGCCCGCGCCGTGGTCCGCGCGCCAGATCCACACGTCGTCCAGCAGCGAGTCGTTGCTGTTGTCGACCAGCGGCGTGGTCACCGAGCCCGCGGTCGCGCCGCCGACGCGGAAGAACACGTCGTCCAGGGCCACCGGGTCGGTGTCGTGCCGGGTGGTGGAACCGGCCGTGCCGACCTGCAGCAGCGAGGGCGAGGTCGTCGCGCCCGCGTCGAAGATCAGGCCGCTGACCTGCACGCCGCTGACGTCCGCGACGCTCAGCGTCGTGTTGCCACCGGTCGGGACCAGCGTGGCGAAGCCCAGACCGACGATCTGCGTGTCCGGGTGCGTCACCGCGATGGTCGACGGGACGCTGTAGACACCCGGCGTGAACAGCAGGTTGTCGCCGGCGTTCAGGGCGGCGTTGATCTGGGCCACGGTCGCCGAGGGCTGCACCACGAAGAACGTGTTCAGCGACAGCGACTTGCCCGGGGTCTGGCCGTTGGTCCAGCTGGGGCCGTTGGAGTTCGTCGCCAGCGAGGGCACGAACACGCTGTAGTTCCCGCCGGAGTCCTGGTACAGGTACGGCGCCTCGCGCGTGACCGGGCAGGTCCCGAGCGTGGTGTACGGGTTCGGCCCGCCGGACAGGCCGGAGTTGGCGGCGAAGCTCTGCGCCGGCGCGCCCGGGTCGCCGCAGAAGACCTGGTTCCAGACGCCGTTGCTCCAGCCGTCCAGCGCCGAGTTCCGCGTGATGTACTGCTGCTGCGAGCCGTTGGTGACGGTGCCGCCGGTGAACTGCGAGTCGGCGATGAAACCGCCGCTGGCGTAGCCGGGGCCGCCGACGCAGTAGTCCATCAGACTCACGTTGCCGTTGATGTGCACCCGGCGCATCGGCGCGGCCTGCGACACGGCCCAGAAGTCGTCGCCGCTCTGGCAGCCGGACATGCCCGCGACGTTGATCGTCAGGTTGGTCAGCGAGCGCCAGAAGTTCGTGGTCGCGTTGCAGGTGCTGCCGGAGCACTGGTTGTAGGAGTCGACGGTGCCGTTGATGACGACGGCGCCGGGGTTCTGCCCGAGCCCCGCGACGGCCTCGTAGAAGCCGACCGTGAAGATCAGCGGGTTCGCCGCCGAGCCGTAGGTCCCGGGCTGGAACAGCAGCTCGTACCGGCCGGTCCCGAACTCGCTGGGGACCTGCTGGTCGGAGATCGCGTTCAGCTGGGACTGGATCGAGGACTGGGACATCGACGGGTTGAACACGATCACGTTGGAGCCCAGGGCGCCGCCGGTCGGGGGCGGGGGAGTGCCGCCGCCTCCGTTGGTGCCGCCGTAGACGCCGAGCTCCCACAGCGAGTAGCCGTAGCCGGTGTTGCGTGCGGTGCCGTACATCCGGATGTAACGACCGGAGCCGGACACGTTGAGCGTTTCGTTACCGCCCGGACCCGAGGTCGTGGAGTAGATCGTGGTCCAGTTCGCGGCGTCGTTCGAGGTCTGGATCTGATAGGCCTTGCCCGAGGCGGTCTCCCAGTTCAGGGTCACCTCGCAGATGCTCTGCGTGCTGCCCAGGTCCACCTGCAGCCACTGCGGATCCGAGAACTGCGACGACCAGCGCGTTCCGGAGTTCCCGTCCACCGCGGCCGAGGCCGGCGTGCCCGAGTTCTCCACGGATGATGCCGTCGCGGTCTTGTTCAAAGCCAGATTCGTGCCGGTGTCGCAACTGGCGGCCGCCGCCGGCCGCGCGCCGAACGACGGCACGGACAGCGCTGCCAGCAGCAGCGTGAGTACAACGAACAAAGCGGCCCGTGGCCGGGCCAGAGTACTGCTCAATTTGCTCTCCAAGGCGTGGGGTTTGCGAACCGAAGAGAGCGCCCTCGGGTCCTAAAAGTGGCGCACGCGTTACCTACTGTCAATACAGAACCGGTTCCGGAACTGGTTTCGTTAGCGGTTCCGAAACCAGTTCCGGAACCGGTTCCCCCCTTGACACCGACCAACAGAGGGCTGACGATTCAGGACCGAAGGGGCGCCCTCCCCGCACGGTTCACCGCACCGCAGCCACCCGCGTAGGAGGGTCATGATTCCCGCACGAAGATCTTCACGGAGATCCAGATCGTCGGCATTATTGCTGGTCCTGGCCATGATGCTGGCCGTCCTGTCCGTGCCGTCGCTGGGGGCGGGGCGGGCCCGGGCGGCCGGCTGCGACACCGGCACGAACCTGGCTTTGAACAAGACCGCCACGGCCTCGTCGCTGGAAGGGGCCGGGTACGCGGCTTCGGCCGCTGTGGACGGGAACACCGGGACGCGCTGGGCGTCCCAGTGGTCCGACCCCCAGTGGCTCCAGGTCGACCTGGGCAGCACCCAGAACATCTGCGAAGTCGTCCTGAACTGGGAGACCGCGTCCGGCAAGGCCTACCAGATCCAGACCTCGAACGACGCCGCGAACTGGACCACGATCTACTCCACGACCACCGGCCCCGGTGGCACCGAGACGCTGAACGTGTCCGGCTCCGGTCGCTACATCCGGATGTACGGCACCGCGCGCAACACCGGCTACGGCTACTCGCTCTGGGAGTTCAGCGTCTACGGCGGAGGCAGCAGCACCCCGCCGCCGCCGAACTGGAACCTGGTCTGGCAGGACACCTTCGGTGGCACCTCCGGCACCGCCCCCTCCTCGGCCAACTGGATCGAGGACACCGGCCACAACTCCGCGGGCGGTCCGGCGGACTGGGGCACCGGTGAGGTGGAGTCCGCGTCGTCGTCGACCGCAAACGTTTCCGTGGACGGCAGCGGCCACCTGAACATCACAGCTCTCGAGGACAGCTCGGGGAACTGGACGTCGGGCCGTCTGGAGACACAACGCTCTGACTTCGCGGCGCCCGCCGGCGGCATGCTGGAGGTCACCGCGAACATCAAGCAGCCGAACGTCGCCGACCCGGCCGGCTACTGGCCCGCGTTCTGGGCCCTCGGCAGCGGTTCGCGCACCGGCGCGGGCACCTGGCCGGCCATCGGCGAGACCGACATCATGGAGAACGTCAACGGTCATTCGACCACGTCGTCGGGCCTGCACTGCGGCGTCGCGCCGAACGGTCCGTGCAACGAGTACAGCGGCCGTGGCAGCGGTCTGCGAACCTGCACCGCCTGCCTGAGCAGCTACCACACCTACACCGAGGTCATCGACCGCACGAAGTCCGACGAGCAGATCCGCTTCTCGGTCGACGGCCAGGTCACCTGGACCGTCAGCGAGAGCCAGGTCGGGGTGACCACCTGGCAGAACGCCGTGGACCACGGCTTCTTCCTGATCCTGGACCTGGCGGTCGGCGGCTCCTGGCCGAACGTCGACTGCGGCTGCACGTCCCCGACCGCGGCGACCACCTCCGGCGGCACGCTGAGCGTCGGACCGGTCGCCGTCTACACCACCACCGGCCCGGCCCCGACGCCGCTGCAGCCGCCACCTGCGGCGACCGGGTCCAACGTCGTGAAGGTCACCGGCAGCCAGGGGAACTGGGCGCTGACCGTGAACGGCGCGCCGTACCAGGTCAAGGGTGTCACCTGGGGTCCGGGCAACCAGGCCGGCGACGGCTACCTGGCCGACGCCGCGTCGATGGGGGTCAACACCATCCGGACTTGGGGCACCGACGCCACCTCCCAACCGCTGCTGGACGCGGCCGCGGCCCGGGGCATAAAGGTCATCAACGGCTTCTGGCTGAATCAGGGAGCTGACTATCTCAACGACACGACCTACAAGACCAACACCCTGAACTCCATCAAACAGTTCGTCACGCAATACAAGGACCATCCAGCAACGCTGATGTGGGACGTGGGGAACGAGGTCATCCTCACCTCGCAGAACTACACCTATCCCAACGGCGCCACGGTCGAACAGGAGCGCGTCGCCTACGCGCAGTACGTGGAGCAGGTCACCGAGGCGATCCACGCCATCGACCCCAACCACCCGGTCACCTCGACGGACGCCTGGACCGGCGCCTGGCCGTACTACAAGCAGTACACGCCGAGCCTGGACCTGCTGGCCGTGAACTCCTACGGCTCGGTGTGCAACGTGAACACCGACTGGGTCAACGGCGGGTACACCAAGCCGTACATCGTCACCGAGTCCGGCGACCCCGGCGAGTGGGAGGTGCCCAACGACGCCAACGGCGTGCCCAACGAGCCCACCGACCAGCAGCAGCGCGACGGCTACACCAGCGCGTGGAACTGCATCGCCGGGCACCCGGGGGTCTCCTTCGGCGGGACGCTGTTCAACTACGGCGTCGAGAACGACTTCGGCGGCGTCTGGTTCAACCTGCTCACCGGCGGCTGGCGGCGGCTGTCGTACTACGCGGTCAAGCAGGCCTTCACCGGCCAGGCACAGACGAACACGCCCCCGGAGATCACCTCGATGACCCTGAGCAACACCGCCAGCGTGCCGGCCGGCGGCCAGTTCACCATGAACGTCGGGGCGAACAACCCGACCGGGGACGCGCTGAGCTACAACGTGGCGCTGTCGAGCAAGTACGTGAACGGCAACACCCCGTTGCAGTCCCCGTCCAGCTACACCCAGACCGGTCCCGGGGCGTTCACCATCACCGCGCCGCAGACGCTCGGCGTGTGGAAGGTGTACGTGTACGTCTACGACCAGCACGGCGGTGTCGGCATCCAGTCCGAGTCGTTCCGCGTGGTCGCGCCTCCCGTCGCCGGCACGAACGTGGCGCTGGGCAAGCCGACCACGGCCTCCTCGTTCCAGGCCGCGGCCAACGGACTGACCTACGTCGCGGGCAACGCCACCGACGGGAACTGGACCACGCGCTGGGCCAGTGACTGGAGCGACCCGCAGTGGATCCAGGTCGACCTCGGCCAGAGCACCGCGATCAAGCACATCCAGCTGGGCTGGGAGTCGGCGTACGCGAAGGCGTACCAGATCCAGGTGTCGAACGACGGGACGAACTGGACCACCGTGTACAGCACCACGACCGGAGCCGGAGGCGTCGAGACGTTCGACGTGTCGGGGACCGGTCGCTATGTACGCATGTACGGCACGGCACGCGGGACCACGTACGGCTACTCGCTCTACGAGTTCGGCGTCTACGCGTGACCTCCATGGTGAGATGAGAGAGCGAGTGTGAGGTGCCTGGCCGCGGGTTGTCGCCCGCGGCCAGGCGTTCGCGCTCCTGTCTCAGGAGATGGTCACGACCCCGTCAGCGGAAACAGGGGAGCCGAACCCCGCGGAAAGGGCGGCGACTCGGTGGAGAACGTCTGCGGCATCGTCACCGGTCAGCGGCCGCACGTCGTTGTCGCGCCCGCGGCGGACCGGACGAAGTTCGACGCTGCGCAGACGGCGGTCCTCGATCCGACAGCGCAGGACGAGCCCATCGAGATGCCGGCCGGTCATCGCGGGCCAGTCGAAGACGAAGTTCCCAAGGCTGTAGAAGATCGGTCGGCCGCGGTACGGCTCGACGCCCTGAAGCGTGTGCGGCCCGTGGCCCATGACGAGGTCCGCGCCGGCGTCGATGGCAGCACGGCCGATGGCCTGCTGGTAGTCGCACACAGTGTCGCCGGCCACGCCCCAGTGGCAGGAGACGACCAGGACGTCGCAGCGGGTCCGCAGTTCTTCCACGTCCCGGACCATCGCGGCCAGCTCGTGGAGAACCGGCTCGGTCAGGACGCGCGGCGGCCGGCCGGGAACCTCGGCCGACCGCAGGTCGGGAACGTAGGACGTCGAGGCGCGCAGGCTCGCCACCCCCGCTGTCTGTATCCCGGCGGCCATCCCGAAGGGCCAGCAGATGGAGGTGTAGGCCAGGAACCCGAACCGGGTGCCGTCCCGTTCGAGCACGACAGGGCGATGGGCGTGCCGCAGGTCGGCGCCGGCGCCGCAGTGCGCGATGCCGGCGCCGTCGAGGGTGTCCAGACCGGCCAGCACCGCACTCGGCGGGAACGTGACGTTGTTGGCGACGCCGACCGCGTCGATACCGGCCGCGACCAGGCCCTTGACCATGTCCGGCTCGGAGTGGCGCCAGCCCGGCTTGTGCGCGATGTCAGGGTCGAGCGGATCGTCCCGGGACCCGCACAACACGCCTTCGAGATTGACGAAGCGCACGTCGGCGGACGCCAGCAGGTCCTTCACATGCGTGAAGGCGGAGGCGGGATCCGCGCGGCCCTGCAAGTTGACGTCTCCGGCGAGCACCAATATCTGCGGCATCCCATGACGCTATCCCACAGTGCCCGGTCAGCTCTCGAACTCGTGATCGCCGGTGAGCCTACGGCCCTTGGGCATGATTCGGCTTTCACCTTTCCGCTGGATCTTCAGTGGTGTGATTGTCGGAATACGTTGCCCTCCCAGCGATCAAGGTCACCCGCCGCGGCCTTCGGTGAAACGCGGCCGGGGATGTCTCACTCGACTGGCCGATAGAGCCGCAGCGGGCTCCGGCTCACAGCAGCCCGGCCAGCCGGTACAAAACCAGCGAACCGGCGACCGCGACGTTGAGGCTGGCCCCGGTCCCGATCATGGGGATCTCGACCGCCACGTCGAGCAGTTCCACCGCGTCCGGCGGGATGCCGTCGCGTTCGTGCCCGAGGACCAGGACGGTGCGGTTGCGGGCGGTCGGCAGGTCGGCCAGGCGCACCGCCTCGTCGGCGAGTTCGGCGCCGACGATGGTGGTGTCCTTGCGGGCCTGCTGCCGGGCCAGCCAGGTGAGCTGGTCGCCGGTCCAGTGCACGCACGCGGGCTTTCGCAGGGTGTTGCCGCGTGCCAGGGCCTCCGGCACCCAGCGCAGCCTCGGCACGGCCAGGCACGCCCCGACCGCGTCGCAGGTGCGCAGCAGGGTGCCGAGGTTGGCTTCGTGCATGGGCCACAGGGGTGCGGCGATGAGGTGGTCCCAGCAGCTGTGGGAGCGGTGGCGGCGTTCGGTGCGCAGATCGCGGGGGGACTTCACCCGCACGGCGGACGCGGTCACCAGGTGGTCTTCTGCGGCTCCGGCAGAGAGTTCATCGGGCTCTTCATTTCGTTGGTGGCGCTTCGCGGCGCGCCTGGGCCATCGACGGGGATGACGCCGCCCCGACGCTGGGGCGGGGCGGCGTTCGTATGGCATCCAGGATAGCGCGGCAGCGCTCAACTGAACCGGATGATCACCGCACTGCCCGCCTGCACGGTCACACTCGCGCTCCCGTGGTGCACCGAGACCGGCGTGTGCCGCGGTGCCGGGAAGGCCCCGTGCGCCCCGACCTGCTGTCCGCCGAGCGTGATGTCGGTGGTGGCCGCGAGGCCGGCCGCCGAGGTGGTGGCCAGCGTCGTGGCGCTTCCGTGGTTCAGGCCAGGCAGTCCGAGGGCCAGGTTCACGGTCGTCGCCGCGTGGTTCGCCGGGTCCTGCACGTCGTCGAGCACGACCGTCAGATGCCCGCCTTCCCGCACCGCGTAGGCGCGCACGTCGGCCGCGTCCGGGTTGTCCAGCGCCACGAAGTCGCCGCTGCCGACCAGTGACGTGGCCAGCATGCCGTAGTACAACGGGCGCGGGGTCAGGTCGCCGGTCGTCGGGCACAGCGGGGTGTAAGGGTCGCAGCCTGCTGCGTTGGTGCCGTCCATGAACTCGGCGCTGGTGATGCCGTCCTGGGCGAGCAGCAGGTTGTAGTCCAGGGCCCACAGCGCCGAGGCGAAGGTGTCGCTGACGCCGGCCGTGCCCGCGCAGACCGTCGAGTTGGTCTCGGTCATCGCCGCCGGGACGTGCAGTTGGCCCGCCGCGCTCAGGGCCGCCTGCGCGTTGGCGTTCTCGTACTGCGTCGAGGCCGTGCTCAGCAGCTGCGCGATGGTGGCGACCTGGCCGCCGCAGGCACTGGTCGGGTAGGTGTGGTCGGTGACCAGCGAGACGTCCGGGTGCGCGGCGTCGGCGTCGGCGAAGCCGGCCAGCCAGGAGGCGTGGTTCGTCTCGGCGTCCGGGCCGGTCAGGCCGATGCCGGGGACGGCGGCGCGGATGGCCGAGGCGTACGTCTCGAAGTCGGCGTAGTAGGCGGCGGCGTCGGTCTCGTAGAAGTTCGGCTCGTTGCCCACCTCGATCGCCAGCAACGACCGGCCGAAGATCTGCCGCGCATACTTCGCCTCGTCGGCGGCGCGCGCCGGATCGCGGTGCTTGAGGTTCACCGCCAGGATCACCTTCCAGCCGGTCGCGTGCGCGATCGTGGCCAGGTGCCGGAGCTTGTCCGGCGTGATGGTGCCGGAGGTGGCCCAGGCCGGGGCGGTCTCGCCGGTGGAGGTCCAGAACGTGCCGTCGCCGGAGTTGCCCCCGACCCGCAGCACGCCGCCGGAACCAAGGGTCCTGAGATACCCGGCGAGGTCGGTACTGGAGTAGTCGTCGGCGGCGACCGTCGCGGCGCCGAAGGAGAGCCCGACGAAGCCGGGACGCAGTTGATGGCCGATCTGGCCGGGGTGAACGGTGATGGCCAGGCCGGCGGCCGGCGCGGCATGTTGCTGGGCTTGGGCGGTCCCGGCGGCACAGAGTGCGGCGACGGCGAGTGCGGCGGCCGTGAGGGCGCGCGCGGAAGCAAAGCTCATGTGCTGGCTCCTGCATCGGTGTGGGGACTCACAATTTCGTACGCGTATACGGGCCCGCACAAGGAGTTGGCGAGTAAAACTTCAGATAAGTGATTGGCGTTCACAGATGTGAATCCCTCGACCATTTAGTGACCACTGGTCTCTAAATCGGCTACCCTGGTCGCATGAAGCATCAGAACCAGATCCACGGCACGGTGGCGAACGGCTTCGAGCAGGTCCGCGAGGAGTTCGCCGCGATCGCCGCCGGCCAGGGCGCCGACTACGCCGCGCAGGTCGCGCTGTACCGACACGGGCACCAGGTCGTGGACCTGTGGACCGGCCCGGACATCGACGGCGACGCGTTGTTCGGTGCGTACTCCGCCTCCAAAGGCGCCACGCACCTGATCGTCGCCTCACTCGTGCAGGACGGAGTCCTGGACTACGAGCAGAAGGTCAGCCACTACTGGCCGGAGTTCGCGGCCGCCGGCAAGGGCGACCTGACACTGCGCGAACTGACCGCGCACCGGTCCGGACTGGTCGGCGCCGACGCCGGCTTCAGCCTGGAGGAACTCGCCGACGACCGGGTGGTGGCCGAGCGGCTGGGCGCGCAGCGTCCGTACTGGCGGCCGGGCACTGCGTTCGGCTACCACGCGCTGGTCATGGGCGCACTCAGCGCCGAGGTGGTACGCCGCGCAACCGGCAGCAGCCTGCAGGACCTGTTCTCCGAGCGCATGACCAAGGCCCACGCCGTCGACTTCCATCTAGGGCTCCCGGCCGAGCTCGAACCGCGCTACCGCCCCACGCTCCCGATGCTCGAGACCCCCGAGCGCCTGGCCGAACTCGCCCGCGACACCAAGGCCCCGACCAGCCTCAACGGCATAGCCTTCAACCGCCACCGGCCGGGAGGTCCGCAAGTGTGGGAGCTGCCGAACCATCAGGTGGTGCGCACGCTGGGCACCGCGTCCTTCGGCGGCGTCGCCTCAGCGCGCGGCCTGGCCCGGATGTACGCCGCCGCGATCAGCACGGTCGACGGCGCCGACCCGCTGCTCACCCCCGACACACTCGGCACGGTCGGCCAGATCCAGTCCATCGGCACCGACGCCGTCCTCGGCATGCCGAAGGCCTTCACCGTCGGATTCCACGCGGTCGCCGAGTACTACCCACAACTCGGCCAGGGCTCCTTCGGCCACAGCGGCGCCGGCGGCCAGCAGGCGTTCGCCGATCCGCGCAACGGCATCGCCTACGGGTACACGCGGCGGCGCATGCCGTTCCCCGCAGCACCGGGGCCGGAGAACGATCGGCTTATTGCCGCTGCGTATAAGGCTGCCGGTTTGTTGGTGGCTTAAGGGCATTGTCTTACGGCTTCGCACATGGTTTACGGGATCCACGTCTCACACGGGAGTCGGCTATCGAGGGCCGACCACCGTGTGACAGGTGGATCCCGCATCCCATAGAGGGGGGTTTGTTCGGGGGACCCGGAACACGGTGACCACAAGCAGCACCGCCACCGAACAACGCGACGCGCCCACGCACGAAGACAAAGCCGAACAGTCGCGGGCCGCCGCCATCAAGCAGGCCCGCAGGGGGCACCCCCCGCTGTAGAGCGCCCGCCGGAGGCACCTGCTCTTGATCTTAGGCACCCACCAAACGCGGCAGACACCCGCCAGACCAAACGCGTGCGCAGTGACTCGGACCTGTGCGTGGTTGTGAACATGGAGACCCCCAGCCGCCACTCGAGAGCAAGAGCAAGAGCAAGAGCAAAAGCAAAAGCGAAAGCAGAGGCGCCGGCCCCGGAAACATCACGCTCCCAGAACCGGCGCCCGCCATCAGCAGCCCACTAAATCAGCAGCCACACATCACGGCGCCCACCCCACCGTCGCAATGAAACTACTGTCATCCGCCCACGAGCTCGTAGCGTCCCAAGCATCGGAACCGCCATTGCTCGCGATATACACCTGCCCGTTGTAATGCCGCAGGAACAGCGACGGGTTCGCCACTGAATACAGCGACACCCCCTGCCCGTTCCCATTATTCGCGCGCGTCGGACAGAACGTCGCGTCCGACGCGAACTGCGCGCTCCCATCGTTCTGCTGCTGATACACCGCGCCGCTGCTCTGGCGCAGGTACCCGTTGGCGAAGTCCTTCGCCTCGAACGACAGGCACGAGCTGTTGCTCAAGCCCTGGTGAACGATCCAGGTAGCGTCCTGCTTGTCCAGAGTCGGGTTGCCGCCGTTGATACCCGAGATCTTCGCCACTCCGTTCTGATGACGGATGTAGTCCGACGTGCAGCACGGCGTCGTCGCCCGGAACGAGACCTCCGTGCCGGGGGTCAGGGCCGCCGTGCTCTGATACGTGAACACCTGGTCTGCCGCCCCGACGCAGGCCTCGATGTCCAGGACCGTGCCGTTCGCGGTGTTGGCGCCGGGATCGGTCAGGCACAGGCCGGACTGGGGGTTCAGCAGCGTCCCGTCAGCCTGCTGCACCCACTGCTGCCCGCCGATGCCGTTGCAGTTCCACAGCTCCACCTTGGCGCCGACCGCCGTGGAGTCACCGTCGATGTCCAGGCAGCGGGTCAGGGTCTCCAGCGTGTTCGACGCGGTGTGGACCCAGTGCTGATCCACCGCCGTCGGGATGCAGTCCCACAGCTGCACCGCGAAGCCGAAGCCGCCGTAGGGGTCGTTGCCCGCGACGTCCATGCACTTGCCGCCGGGTGCGTTGACCGCCGCGCCGCCGGAGACGGCGAACTTCTGCGAGGCGGCGCCGGTGCAGGACTCGATGTCGAGCACGGTGCCGTTCGACGAGTTGCCGCCGGGATCCGTCAAGCACAGGCCCGACTGCGGGTTCAGCAGCGACCCGTCAGCCTGCTGCACCCACTTCTGCCCGCCAACGCCATTACAGTCCCACAGCTCGACCTGCGTGCCGGCGGTGGTGACGTTGCCCTTGATGTCCAGGCACAGGCCCAGCGTGGTGATCGAACCGTCCGAGTTCTTCCACCAGGCCTGGCCGTTCGCCTCGCGGGCGCAGGCGGTGATGACGACGTTCGCGCCGTCGGCACCGGAGGTCCCGTTGGCGTTGTCGACGCACTTGCCGGCCGGGGCGTTGATCGGCGTGCTCTGGAACACCGGTCCGGGGGAGATGATGAACCGCTGCCCCGCGCTCCCGGTGCAGGCCTCGATGTCCAGTACGACACCGTCGGTGGTGCTGCCGCCCGGACTGGTGAGACAGAGCCCTGACTGCGGGTTCAGCAGCGTGCCGTTCGATTGCGGGACCCACTGCTGCCCGCCGACGCCATTACAGTCCCACAGCTCGACCTGCGTACCGGAGGCGGTGCCGTTGCCCTTGATGTCCAGACAGCGGCCGAGCGTCTTCAAGTCGTACTGGTACTCAGGAGTCCCGCCGGTGATGTACACCAGCGGCGTGTTGCGCATGTACTCCCAGTGCTGGTCGACCGCGTCGTGCTTGCAGTCCCACAGGTCGACGTTGGTGCCGTCGCCACCGTTGTCGTCACCGTAGACGTCCAGGCACTTGCCGCCGGGACCGGTGATCCCGACGCCCGGACCGCCGCCGGAGGTGCCGGTATAAGCAGCCGAGGAAATATTGGTCTGCAGCGAGGCGACAGTGGCGTTCGAGGCGTACCCCGATGTCATCGCGCCCTCGAAGAACGCGCCCGGAGCGGCGTTGCTGTTGTCACCGCCGGTGCCCAGGGCGATGCCGCCTTCCTTCTTCATCGGCGCGTATCCCGATGGCAGTGCACCGCTGTACAGCGATGGCACCGTTGGCTGCGTCGCATCACCTCCGTCCAGGGCGAAGTTCGCCGTCCCGTCGTTGCGCAGTACCGCTGTGACGAACGGACTGTGCAGCGTCGTGTTGGACGGATTGCCGGATCCGTTGCCCATGAACACGCCGTTCTCCAGGTCGGCCTGGATCCACGGCCCCGGCCCCGAGCACGGCGAAGCACTGCAATAGGAGGAGACGATCAGCGCGTCCATGTGCGCCGCGCCGGTGTCCTTCGAGGCGTTCTCGACGTTGCCGAAGTCCGAGCAACAGCCGTTGGTCGCGTTGGTGCCGCTGGCCACCTCGTACATCGACTCCGGCTGGCTGCCGGTCGCGACCCCGGTCCCCACCGAGCGCCGGTAGCCGGTGCGGGGGAACGTGGCGATGCCGTAGGCCTTGTGGCCGCCGACGGTGACCGGCAGCGCGTCGGCGCGCGCGCCCACGTCGCTGGACCCGGCGTCGCCGACCGGGGCGATGGTGAGGTCGTTGTGGTTCGACGACTGGTCGTAGATCTTCGTGATGGTGCAGACCGTGCCGGCGCAGAACGAGTCCTGCGCGGCGGCGTTGGAGTAGCCGCCGGCGGCCAGCAGTCCGATGTCGGACGCCGCGCCGTCGGAGGCGCGCGTCACCTGGTAGAGCGGGCCGTTGTAGGTCGCGTACATGGCACGGACCGAGCTGTACGCGGCGACGCACGGCGTGCCGCCGCTGCCGAATGTGTCGCAGGGCAGGGTGGAGGTCGAGGCCGAGGTCGAGGTCGAGGCCGAGGAGCCGGCGGCCGCCGTACGCGACGGCGGGCTGAGGACCAGCATGGCGGCGACTGCGAGCAGCGCGCCCAACAGGGAGAGCAATCGGCGCGGGAACGCCGGTGTGGAGCGATTGAACATCTGGTTCCAATCACTTGCTCGATGGGATGGCAGGTGACGCGAGCAGGAACCACCGGCCGGGGGCACGGGCCCCCGGCTGGTGCGGAATCAGGGCTTTACCGGTCGGTGGGAACGAGCCGGATCATGTTCCAGGACACCGGCGGCAGGGAAGCCGTCAGGCGCTGCCCCTCGGTGCTCGCGCCGTCGACGCTCTTTGGCGCTATCGCCGTGGGCGTCTCGATCGAGTTCACGGCGTCGAGGTCCTGCTCGCCGCCGAGATGCAGGTGTTCGGCCACCACCAGGTCGCCGAACGCCCGCAGGTCGATCTCCAGGCGGGCCGGGTCCTCGGTGTGCCGGTTCATCGCGAACACCGTGACCTGCCCGCTTTCGCGGTCGTGCGTGGCCACCACGTCCACCAGCGGCACGTCGCCGTGCTCGTCGGTGTCGTAGAGGGAGGTGGCCGTAGGAACCCTCAGCACGTCCCCGGCCGCGTGGCGGGCGGTGAGCGCGAAGGGGTGGAAGATGGTCTGCGCCCAGGCCGGACGGTCCGGCTCGGCGCGGATCGGGCCGATCACGTTCACCAGCTGTGCCAGGCACGCGATGGTGACCCGGTCGGCGTGGCGCAGCAGGGACATCAGCAGGCTGCCGAAGACCACCGCGTCCTGCACGGTGTAGGTGTCCTCGATCAGCCGCGGCGCCTGCTCCCAGTCCAGGTTGGTGTGGCCGGCGAAACGGCTCTCCTGCCACAGGTTCCACTCGTCGAAGGACAGGTTGAGCTTCTTGCGGGACTTCTTCTTGGCCGAGACGTGGTCCGCGGTGGCCACCACGCCGTCGATGAAGCGGTCCATCCCGACCGCGGCGCCCAGGAAGCTGGCGCGGTCCTGGCCGTGCTGCTCGTAGTAGGCGTGCAGGGAGATGTAGTCCACGTAGTCGAAGGTGTGCTCCAGGACCGTGGACTCCCAGGAGCCGAAGGTCGGCATCTGCGCGTTCGAGCTGCCGCAGGCCACCAGCTCGATGCGCGGGTCCACCTGGCGCATCGCCTTGGCGGTCTCGGCGGCCAGCCGGCCGTACTCCTCGGCGGTCTTGTGCCCGGTCTGCCAGGGGCCGTCCATCTCGTTGCCCAGGCACCACAGCTTGATGTCGTGCGGCTGCTCGACGCCGTGCTTGCGGCGAAGGTCGGAGAAGTAGGTGCCGCCGGGGTGGTTGGCGTACTCCAGCAGATCGCAGGCCTCCTGGATGCCGCGGGTGCCCAGGTTCACCGCCATCATCGGCTCCACCCGCGCCCGAGCGGCCCAGGCCATGAACTCGTTCAGCCCGAACTCGTTGGTCTCGATGGACCGCCAGGCCTGGTCCAGGCGCCGGGGCCGCTCGGAGACCGGGCCGACGCCGTCCTCCCAGCGGTAGCCGGACACGAAGTTCCCGCCGGGGTAGCGGATGACGCTGATCCCGAGCTCGCGGGTCAGCTCCAGGACGTCCAGGCGGGTGCCGTCGGGGTCGGACTCGGAGTGTCCGGGCTCGTAGATGCCGCCGTAGACGCAGCGGCCCATGTGCTCCACGAAAGAACCGAACAGGCGGCGGTCGACCGGCGCGATCCGGAAGGCCGGGTCGAGGGTGGCGTGTGCTGTCAGCAAGGGGATGTTCCTTTTACTTGATACCTGTTGCGGCGATGCCCTCGGTGAAGAACCGCTGGGCGAGCAGGAAGGCGATGGCCAGGGGCGCCAGGGAGATCGCGGCGCCGGCCATGAGTGCGGCGTGGTCGACGCCCGAGGTGCTGGAGAACAAGGTCAGAGCGGAGGGCAGGGTCCGCATGTCGGTGTCGCTGGAGATGACCAGCGGCCACAGGAAGTCGTTCCACAGCGCCATGAACTGGATGACGAACAGCGAGGCCAGGGCCGGGCGGGCCAGCGGCATGATGATCTGCCAGTAGATGCGCAGGGGCCCGGCGCCGTCCATCTTCGCTGCCTCGTCCAGCTCCTTGGGGATCTTGACGAAGAACTGGCGGAGCATGAAGATGCCCAGCGCGCTCACCGAGCGCGGGATGATCAGGCCCTGGAAGGTGTTCAGCCAGCCCAGGTGGAACACGGTGAGGAACAGCGGGATCAGCATGACCTGGAAGGGCACCATGAGCGTGAGCAGGATGACCCAGAACACGAAGTTCTGCCCGCGGAACCGCAGCCGGGCCAGCGCGTAGGCGCACAGCGAGTCGATCAGCAGCAGCAACACCGTGGTACCGCCGGCGAACACGACACTGTTCACCGCCAGCCGGAAGAACGGCAGCTGGGTGAACACCGCGTGGAAGCCCGAGACCGACCAGTGGTCCGGCCACAGCCGGGACGGATCGGCGTACAGGTCCGCCGGGGTGCGGAAGGCCACCCCGAGCATCCACAGGAACGGCACGATCGTGACCAGCGCCGCGATCGAGAGGACTGCCCAGGCCAGAACCCTGGCGGAGGATCTGGCCGTGCGCAGCACCGGGACGGCCCAGGCCGGGGTGCCGGCCGGCAGCGACGAGGCCTGCGTGGTGAGCTCAGTCGTCATCGCGGTACCTCAGCATTCGGAGTTGCACGACGGAGACGGCGATGATGATCAGGAACAGCACCCAGGCGATCGCGCTGGCGTAGCCGAGCCGGAAGTCGACGAATCCGCGCTGGTAGAGGTACATGACGATGGACTCGGTGTGGAACAGCGGCCCGCCGTCGGTCATCACGTACGTCAGGTCGAACAGCTGCAGGGCGTTGACCGTGCCGATCACGACCGTGAACAGGATCGCCGGGCGCAGGGCCGGCAGGGTCACGTGCCGGAACCGCGCGACCGGGCCGGCGCCGTCCAGGGTCGCGGCCTCCAGGAGCTCCTTGCGGACCCCCTGGACGCCGGCGAGCAGGACGATCATCGAGAAGCCGAAGTTCTTCCAGATCCCGACCGCGATCAGCGCCGGCAGCGCCAGGTGCGTGTCCTGCAGCCAGGCCTGCGAGGAGACCCCGACCTTGCCCAGCCAGCCGTCGACCAGGCCGACCTGCGGGTCCAGCAGGAACTTGAAGATGATGCCGGTGACGGCCAGCGAGGCGATCGTCGGGAAGAAGAACGCCGAGCGCAGCAGCATCGTGTACCAGGTGGTGCGGCGCAGCCACTGGGCCAGCGCCAGCCCGATCGCCACCTGGCCGATGACGACGAAGAAGGCGTACACGAGCGTGACCTTCAGCGCGTTCCAGAAGCGCGAGTCGTGGAAGAGCTCGGTGTAGTTCCCGAAGCCCAGCCACTTGTGCGAGTCGTCGCCGATCGTCCAGTCGTGCAGGCTCATCCAGCCCGATTGGACGATCGGCCAGACGATGAACACAGCGGCCAGCAGGAGCGCGGGCGCCACGAACAGGTAGGCGGGGTTGATCCGGGACAGCCGGCTCCTGCCCCGGCGTTCCGGTCCGCGCGGCCGCGCCGGGGCGTCGGCCGCTGGTTCAGCGAGATGTGCCATCGATTGCCTTCTTCGTCGTCTTCGTCGTCGTCTTCTTCTGCGTATTCGTCGTCGGCGCTACCGCGTCAGCTCTTGCAGTCGGTGAGCTGGTTGATGGACTTGGCCGCGGCGTCCGCCGACTTCTGGGCGTCCGCGCCGCGGGTCAGCTGGCCCAGCAGCGGCGTGTAGACGTCGGTGTCGATCTGCGAGGAGGTCGGCAGCCCGGCCAGGTACAGCCGCGCGGTGGGCAGGCCCTGGGCGAACACCGCGACGTTCGGGTCGTCGACCGTGACGTCGCTGCGCGCCGGCGGGTACCCGGAGCCCTTGGAGAACGAGGCCTGCGCGGTCTTGCCGGTCCACCAGCTCAGGAACTCCAGAGCCTGTTCCTTGTGCTTGGTGTTCTTGGCGATCATCATCGGCACGGTCGAGGCCAGGGTGACCGGACCGGCCGAGCCCACCGGGACCGGCGCGATGCCCAGGTCGATGCCGGCCTTGCGGAAGCCGTCGGCGGCCCAGGGACCGTTGAGCTCCATCGCGGCCTTCTTCGCCGAGAACAGCGTGTCGGCGTCGGCGCCGGTCTGGCCGACCGGGCTGACGTGGTTGTTCTGCACCAGGCCGGCCCAGGTCTGCAGGGCCTGCACGCTGGCCGCGGAGTCGATGGTCGCGCAGCCGTCGGGGCCGACGATGTCGCCGCCGTTCATCCACTGCAGGATCGGCCACATCTCGATGGTCTGGTGGTCGGCCAGGGAGATGCCGTACTGCGTCGGGTTCGCGCCGCCCAGGGTCAGCTTCTTGACGTCGGCGACGAACTCGTCCGAGGTCTTCGGCGCCTCCGTGATGCCGGCCGCGGTGAACATCGTCTTGTTGTAGTAGAGCGCGACGGTCGCGAGGTTCGCCGGGACCGCGTACAGGTGCCCGTTGACCGTGAACGCCTTGGTCACCGCGGACGGGAACGCCGCGGAGTCGATCTGGCTGTCGCCGGCGCCGACCGAGGAGTCCAGCGGCAGCACCGAGTTCGTCTTGATGTAGTTGAAGATCACGCCCGGGTCGAAGTTCGGCGTGGCCAGGTCCGGGCCCTGCCCGGTCGCCCACTCCGAGGGCAGCTTCTGTCCGATGGCGTCCCACGGCTGGATGTCCATGGTGACCTTGATGTTCGGGTGCGAGGCGTTGAACTGCGAGACCAGAGCCTGGTAGGAGGGTCCGTCCGGGCCGGTGAAGCCGGTCAGCACGGACAGCTTCACCACGCCGCCGCCGGACCCGGAGCCGGCCGAGGAGGAGCTGCTGCAACCCGCGGCGGCGAGCAAGCCGGCGGCGGCGACGGCCGCTGCGGCGACTTTCACGTGCGTCTTCATGGGTCCTCGATGTCTGTGAGGGATGTCTCGTTCTTGACTTGATCTTGTCTACGACGTGTCCGCGAGGTACCGGAACGCCCCCGGTGTGTGACTCCGGTCACGTCACGGAAATCGGGGTGGGGTCAGTTCTACATCGTTGTCTACAACGTTGTAAAGGCGTAGGCTGAGCCGCACGAACTCACGGGAAGGGCGGACCCGACAGGTGCCCCCAACACTGAAGGACGTGGCCGAACGGGCCGGCGTCTCGATCAAGACGGTCTCGAACGTGGTGAACGGCTACGCCTTCATCACCCCGGCGACACGCGAGCGCGTGGAAGCCGCGATCGCCGAGACCGGCTACCGCCCCAACCTCGGCGCGCGGAACCTGCGCAAGGGCCGGACCGGCTTCATCGTGCTGGCCGTGCCCGAGCTGGACAACCCGTACTTCGCCGAGCTCACCGGGCTGGTGATCACCGCCGCGCACCGCAGGCAGTGGACGGTGCTCGTCGAGCAGACGCAGGGCTCCCGCGAGCGCGAGCAGGCGGTCATCACCTCGATGGGCCCGCAGCGCATCGACGCCGCGATCCTGAGCCCGCTGGCCATGGAACCGGACGACCTGCGACGCGCCGACCCCGGGACCCCGCTGGTCCTGCTCGGCGAGCGCGACATCCCGGGCCCGGCCGACCACGTCGCGATCGACAACGTCGCCGCCGCCCGCACGGTCGTGGAGCACCTCATCGGCATCGGCCGCCGCCGCATCGCGATCATCGGCGACCAGCCGGCCAAGAACGGCGGCACCGGCCTGCTGCGCACCGCCGGATATCGGCAGGCGCTCGATGCCGCGGGGATCGCGACCGACCCGGACCTGGTCGTCGCGGTGGAGAACTACCAGCGCGCCGACGGCGCCGAGGCCATGGCGCACCTGCTCGCGCTGCCCGAACCCCCGGACGCCGTCTTCTGCTGCAACGACCTGCTGGCCATCGGCGCGATGCGCGCCGGCGCCGAGCGCGGCGTCTCGGTGCCGGACCAGGTGGCCGTCGCCGGCTTCGACGACATCGCCGAGGGCAGCTACAGCCTCCCGTCGCTGACCACCATCGCCCCGGACAAGGCCGCGATCGCCGAGGCGGCCGTGAACCTGGCCGACCGGCGCGTGGACCCGATCCGCGGCGGACGCGGGGACAAGGGCATGGAGCCGCAGGACGTGCGGGCGCCGTTCACGTTGAAGGTGCGGGAGAGCACGGCGGGGATCGCGCGCTGAGCTGCGCCCGGGGACGCCGGTCGCCGGACGTCGCCCTACTCGGCGATGCCCCGGGTGAGCAGGACCAAGGTGATGAAGGTGCGGTAGAGCCGGATCAGTTCTTCGTCGCGCAGGTGCACGACGGTGGGATCGTCCCGGTCCGGCTCGACGCGCTCCAGCCAGGTCGCCATCTCGGCCAGGTCCGGATTGCGCAGACGGACGGTGAGGGTGCTCGGGCGCTCGATGTGGACCGGGGCCATGCCGCCGCGCAGGTTCTCGATCGCCTGCTGCGCCTGCTCGGCGATCAGCCGGTTGGCGCGCGCCGGATGCAGGCTCTCCGCGGCGAACCGGGAGACCGACTGCTTGACCACGGCGGCGCGCGCCTCGGGCCAGAACGTCTTCAGCTCGCTCGCCGTGGTCTGGTCGCCGGTGACCAGCACGACCGGCACCCCGAGGTCGGCCGCGACCAGCGAGTTGATCCCGGACTCCCCGGCGATCTCGCCGTTGAGCCGCACCTCGGCGATCGCCGCCGGATTGTAGGTGTGCGACAGCGTGGCCGGCCCGGCCGAGGCCGAGCCGTGGTAGGACACGAAGAAGATCGCGTCGAACGACTCGTCCAGGCCCTGCATCATGTACAGCGGCTTGTGGTGCCCCGACAGATACGAGGCCTCCCCGCTCAGCTGCTCGGGACGCAGGTTCGCCATCCGGCCGTGCGAATCGTTGACCAGGAACTCGTGCGGCCCGCCGGCCCGGTTCGCGCCGTCGATGGCGGCGTTCACCTCGGCCTGGAGCAGGGCGCGGTAGTGCTCGTAGTCGTGCTGGCCGGGGCGGCACTGGTCCCAGTTGACCACGCCGGCGGTGCCCTCCATGTCGGAGGAGATGAAGATCTTCATGCGGGCTCCCAGGTGGCGAGCTGGTGAAGGGGTCCAGCCGTTGCCATGAGCCACATGGTAACCCACTTAATTGACAGTCTGCGCGATCTTATGCTTTATCCACCAGAGAATCAGGTGACGTTCTCGCAGATCAGAAGCCTGCAAGGGAAATGTTCACGGCCAGCCTTGCCGCGCATAACATCCCGGGTTTTATATGCATCCCATGATGCGCCCAGTTCGCACCCTGCTCTGTACCGCAATCGCCCTCGCACTGGCACCGACCGCCGCGTATGCCACCTCGCCGACCGCCGCGCCGCCGGGCGGGGCTCAGTCCGCGCAGTCCGCGCAGCCGATCTACCTCGACACGCACTACTCCTTCGCCGAGCGTGCGGCGGATCTGGTGTCGCGGATGACGCTGCCGGAGCAGGTCGCGCAGTTGCAGACCAACAGCGCGCCGGCGATCCCGCGCCTGGGCGTGCAGGAGTACACGTACTGGAGCGAGGGCCAGCACGGGGTCAACACGCTGGGCGCCGACTCCGATCGCGGGGGCGTCACCGGCGGCGTGCACGCGACCAGCTTCCCGGTGAACTTCGCCGCGACGATGAGCTGGGATCCGGCGCTGACGTATAAGGAGACCACCGCGATATCCGATGAGGTGCGCGGGTTCCTGGACAAGTCGCTGTGGGGGACCGGGCAGAACAACCTGGGGCCCTCGGCGAGCGACTACGGCGCGCTGACGTTCTGGGCCCCGAACGTCAACATGGACCGCGATCCGCTGTGGGGACGCACGAACGAGTCCTTCGGCGAGGACCCCTACCTCACCTCCACGATGGCCGGCGCCTTCGTCGACGGCTACCAGGGCCAGAGCATGACCGGGCAGCAGCAGACCCCTTATCTGAAGGTCGCCGCCACCGCCAAGCACTACGCCCTGAACAACATCGAGGACTCCCGGCACACCGGCAGCTCGGACACCACCGACGCCAACATCCGGGACTACTACACCAAGCAGTTCGCCAGCCTGGTCCAGAACGCCCACGTCTCGGGCATCATGACCTCCTACAACGCGGTGAACGGCACGCCGTCCCCGGCCGACACCTACACCGTCGACGAACTCCTCCAAGCCACCTACGGCTTCGCCGGCTACACCACCTCCGACTGCGGCGCGATCGGCGACGTCTACGGCGCCGCCTCCCACGACTGGGCCCCGCCGGGCTGGACCAGCAACGGCACCAGCTGGACGAACAACGCCACCGGTCAGCAGATCTCGGCGGCGGCCGGCGGCCAGGCCTTCGCGATCCGCGCCGGCACCCAGCTGAACTGCGCCGGCGGTGAGATGACCGCGCAGAACATCGGCGCCGCCATCGACCTCGGCCTGCTCTCCACCGGAGTCGTCGACGCCACGCTGACCCGGCTGTTCACCGTGCGCATGGAGACCGGCGAGTTCGACCCGGCCAGCAAGGTGGCGTATACGAAGATCGCCAAGACACAGATCGAATCCCCGGCGCACCGAACGCTGGCCGAGCAGGTCGCCGCGAACGACATCGTGCTGCTCCAGAACCGCGCGCTGGCCGGCGGTTCCGCAAAGCTGCTGCCGGTGGACCCGGCCAAGACGAACAACATCGTGATCGTCGGCGACCTGGCGAACAAGGTGACCCTCGGCGGCTACTCCGGCGAGCCGACGCTCCAAGTGAACGCCGTGCAGGGGATCACCGCGGCGGTCAAGGCCGCGAACCCGTCGGCCACCGTCACCTTCGACGCCTGCGGTACCGGCACCCAGATCACCACGCCGGCCGTGTGCTCGGCGGCGACCCAGACCGCGATCAAGAACGCCGACCTGGTGCTCGTGGTCGCAGGCTCCGACCTGAGCGTGGCCGACGAGGCCAACGACCGCGCCACCCTGGCCCTGCCGGGCAACTACGACTCGCTGATCAGCCAGGTCGCAGCGATCGGCAATCCGCGGACCGCGCTGGTGATGCAGGCCGACGGCCCGTACGACATCCAGGACGCGCAGAAGGACTTCCCGGCCATCGTCTTCAGCGGCTACAACGGCGAAAGCCAGGGCACCGCGCTGGCCCAGGTGCTCTTCGGCCGGCAGAACCCGGCCGGGCACCTGGACTTCACCTGGTACGCCGGCGACGCCCAGCTCGCGCCGATGGACAACTACGGCCTGACCCCGTCGCAGACCGGCGGCCTGGGCCGGACCTACCAGTACTTCACCGGCACGCCGACCTACCCGTTCGGCTACGGCCTGTCCTACAGCGACTTCACGTACTCCCACGTGCAGGTCGGTCCGCAAAGCACTGACGCCGACGGGACCGTGCACGTCTCCTTCGACGTCACCAACACCGGAACCGTCGCCGGCACCACCGTCGCCCAGCTGTACGCGGCGCCTCCCGGTGCCGGGAGCGGCGACACCTCCCGCGGACAGCTCGCCGGATTCCAGAAGACGAAGTCGCTCCAGCCCGGCCAGAGCCAGCACATCACCTTGGCGGTGAAGGTCTCCAGCCTGAGCGCGTGGGACGAGACCAGCCTGAAGCAGGTCGTCGCCGACGGCGCCTACCAGTTCCGCGTCGGACCGGACTCCGCGACGACGGCCGGCACCGGCGCCGTGACCGTCCACGGCACCATGACCCCGCACGTCCAGACCGTCGCCGTCCAGCCCGACCAGGTGGTCTTCACCGCCGGCCAGACCCTGGACCTCACCGGCGCCAACCCCTGGATCGCGCCGGACACCAATGCGGCGCTGGAGCAGAACCACGCCCCGGCCGCGAACATCGTCGAGGCCTCCGACGACGACCAGTCCTTCGTCGACCTGGCCCACGCGCTCGTCCGCTACAGCAGCAGCGACCCGCGGGTCGCCACGGTCAGCGACTCCGGCGTGGTCAGCATGCACGCGCCGGGCGCGGCCACGATCAAGGTGACGGTGAACGGCGTGACCGGCACCGCCCCGATCGTGGTGCGGGACGCGTTCGCCGTGCAGGCTCCGTCCATCGTGAAGCCGGCCACCACCATCACCGCGACCGAGACCTTCACCAACAGCGGTGACAAGGCTGTGCGGGACGTGAAGTTCGCCCTGAGCACACCGGCCGGCTGGACAGCGACCGCCACCACGCCGGTATCGGTGAAGAGCCTGGCCCCCGGCCAGAAGGTGGCCGCCGCATGGAGCGTCGCGATCCCGACCACGGCCAGCCCCGGCACGCAGACCGAGCTGGATGCCAGCACCACGTTGACCGGTGCCGCAGGGCCCTACAAGGAGGATTCCGTCAGCCCGGTCACCGTGACCTCCGGGGCCACCCCGCAGCAGGCCACGCCGGTGATCACCTCGACCAGCCCGGCGGCCGGCGCGCTCCAGGTCGTGCTGAACAACCCCTCCGACACCCCCACCACGGTGACCGGGGTCAAGTGGCAGCTGGGCAGCCTGTCCGGAACCGCTCCGGTCAGCGCGACCATCGCCGCCGGATCGACGACCACGGTGACCGTGCCGGTGACCGGCATCAGCTTCGCCACGATCTACCCGCTGACCGTCAGCAGCGTCATCTCCGGCGGCCTGTCCTCGGAGGCGCTCGGCGGGCACGTCACCTTCCTGCCCGTGGTGAACAAGAGCCTGGGCAGCTCCTGGACCGTCGCCGACGTCCAGGACGGTCCCTCCGTGAACTTCTCGACCAGCGCGGACGGCACCTGGGGGTCGTTGGACGGTTCCCTGCCCTACGGCGGCGACTCCTACCTGTCGGGCAAGATGTGGTTCGACTGGGACGCTCAGAACCTCTACGTCACCGCCGACATGACCGAGGCCGCGTTCTCCCAGACCAGCACCGGCGGGGACATCTGGAAGGGTGACAGCCTCCAGGTCTCGACGACCTCCGGGGTGCCGGGCTGCTCGGCCGCGACGAGCGACGCATCCCTGGAAGGCCACTATGAATACGGGGCCGCACTCACCCCGGCCGGCTCACAGCTGTACCGCTGGATCAGCCCCTCGCAGGGCGCCGGACTCGTGACCGACGCGCAGGTCCACGTCACCCGGGACGACACCGACCACACCACGCTCTACGAAGTCGCGATCCCGTGGAGCGACCTGACCTCGGTGCAGCCGACGGCCAACAGCGTGTTCTCCATCTCCGCGATGTTCAACAACGTCGACACCGGCGTCCGCAACGGCTATCTGCAATGGGGAGGCGGCATCGGGGACAACAAGAACGTCGCCGAGTTCAACATGGCGCAGCTGATGCCGGCGGCCGGATCGTGAGTCCGACGAGCAGCACGCCCGCCGCCCTGCGGATCGGCCTGGTCGGACACGGCTTCATGGGCCGGATGCACTCCCTGGCCTGGCAGGCCGTCGGACGCGCTGTCGACCTGCCGCTGGAGCCGGAGCTGACCGCGATCGCCGGCCGCAACGCCGGATCCGTCGAGCGCGCGGCGCGCGCCTGGGGCTGGCAGTCCTGGACCGACGACTGGCGCACGCTGGTCGAGCGGGACGACATCGACGTCGTCGACATCACCACGCCCGGCGCGCTGCACGCCGAGATCGCGCTGGCGGCGCTGGCCGCGGGCAAGCACGTGCTGTGCGAGAAGCCGCTGGCCAACACCCTCGGCGAGGCGCGCACGATGGCGGTGGCGGCCGAGGAGGCGGCGACGCGCGGAGTGCTGTCCATGGTCGGGTTCAACTACCGGCGCACGCCGGCGCTCGCGCTGGCGCGGGATCTGGTGGCACAGGGGAGGCTCGGCGAGATCCGGCACGTGCGGGCCGTCTACTTGCAGGACTGGATCAACGATCCGGAGTTCCCGCTGGTGTGGCGGCTCCGTAAGGAGGAGGCGGGATCCGGGGCGCTGGGCGACCTCGGTGCGCACTTGGTGGACCTGGCCTATTTCCTGACCGGCCGTCGCCTCACCGGAGTGAGTGCCCTGACACGGACCTTCGTTCCGGAGCGGCCGCTGGCCACGGCCGCCTCGGGGCTCAGCGGCGCGGCGGGCACCGAGCGCGGCCCGGTCACCGTCGACGACGCGGCGGTGTTCTTCGCCGACTGCGAGGGCGGGGCGGTGGCCACGTTCGAGGCCACGCGCTTCGCGCCGGGGCGGAAGAACGCCATGCGGATCGAGGTGAACGGCTCGGAGGGCAGCGTGGCGTTCGACTTCGAGTCGATGAACGAGCTGCGGTTCCACGACGCCTCGCTGGACGCCGGGCAGGCGGGCTTCACCCGCATCCTGGCCACCGAACCACAGCACCCTTATGTGGACGTGTGGTGGCCGCCGGGCCACGGGCTGGGCTACGACCACACGTTCGTCAACCAGAAGCGCGACCTGATCGAGGCGATCGCCGCCGGGAAGCTGCCGGTGCCGTCGTTCGCCGACGGGCTGTACGTGCAAAGCGTGCTCAGCGCCGTCGAGGACAGTGCGCGCAACAAGTCCGCATGGACTGCCGTGACCCAGGAGGCGCTATGACACGGCCCATCACCTTGTTCACCGGCCAGTGGGCCGACCTGCCTTTCGAAGAGGTCTGCCGGCTGGCCTCGGAGTGGGGCTACGACGGCTTGGAGATCGCCTGCTGGGGCGACCACTTCGAGGTGGACCGGGCGTTGAAGGAGCCCGGATATGTCGCCGGGCGCAAGGAGTTGCTGGCCAAGTACGGCCTCCAGGTCCACGCGATCTCCACGCACCTGGTCGGGCAGGCGGTGTGCGAGGCGATCATCGACGGCCGGCACCAGGACATCCTCCCCGTCCGGATCTGGGGCGACGGCGAGGCCGAAGGCGTCCGGACGCGCGCCGCCGCCGAGCTGGCCGACACCGCTCGGGCCGCGGCCGAGCTCGGGGTGCGCACCGTCATCGGGTTCACCGGGTCGCCGATCTGGCACCTGCTGGCGATGTTCCCGCCGGTCTCCGCCGACGTCGTCGAGGCCGGATACGCCGAGTTCGCGCGGCGCTTCCATCCGATCCTCGACGTGTTCGACTCGGTCGGGGTGCGGTTCGCGCACGAGGTGCATCCCAGCGAGATCGCCTACGACTACTGGTCGACGGTGCGCGCGCTGGAGGCGGTCGACCACCGGCCGGCGTTCGGGCTGAACTTCGATCCGAGCCATTTTGTGTGGCAGGACCTTGATGCTCCCGGCTTCCTGTACGACTTCCGGGAGCGGATCTACCACGTGGACTGCAAGGACGCGGTCCGGCGGCTGAACGGCCGCAACGGCCGGCTCGGGTCGCACCTGCCGTGGGGCGATCCGCGGCGCGGCTGGGACTTCGTGTCGACCGGGCACGGGGACGTGCCGTGGGAGGCTGTGTTCCGGATGCTCAACGCGATCGGCTACGAGGGGCCGATCAGCGTGGAGTGGGAGGACGCGGGGATGGACCGGCTGGTCGGGGCGCCCGAGGCGTTGGGGTTCGTGCGCGGGCTGGCCGCGATCGAACCGCCGCGGGCCTCGTTCGACGCGGCGTTCAGTCAGGGGGCGGCGGGCTGAGGCGGCGGGCCGTGGCGGCGCTGTGGCGGCGGGCTGTGGCGGCCCGGTGATCGCGGCGGCATGATCCGGAGGGGTGGCGTACATGGCGTGCTCGCCGTGTCGCCACCCCGCCCTAGGACGCTGGGCTAGGGTCGCGTGCTGTGTTGCAGACGAGGAACAGCGGAGCAGGGCCCTACGGAGCGGGCGTCACACCGCGTCTGGCGATCGCGACGACGCCGAGCCCGGCGCCGATCACGACCCCGGACACGAAGCTCGGCGGGCAGCCGGTCTGGCTCGCCGAGCCGGCCTGGCCGCTGGACCGCGAGTCCGGCGAGCCGATGCGTTTCATCGGCCAGTTCCGCATCCCCGGCGACACGGTGCGCCTGGCGTACCTGTTCATCACCGACGAGGACGGCGACGCCGCCACCGCCGAACCCTTCAGCGGCCACAACGCGCTGCTCATCCAGCCGGACGGGCGCCTGCCGGCCGGCCTGGAGGTGAGCGCCGCCGCGACCGGACCGACGCTGTGCACCCGGGGCCGGAGCTGGAACGAGTTCGTGCCGGTCGAGCTGGCCGGGGAACAGGTCGCGCTCGCCCCGGTGCAGGAGGCCGCCCTGGACGCGGACATCGCCTACGACGACGCGTTCCGCCTCGGCGCGCCCGGACAGCTGCCGGAGAGCTGCGAATACCCGTGCAGCTTCGTCGGGGGCCGTGCGCACTACCCGCAGGCGCATCTTCCGCTGCCGTTGGACGGCAGCTGGGACTTCTTCTTACAGCTGGAAGACGGCGAGGGGTGGGACGGCGAACCCTACGCGCTGAACTTCGGCGGGGGATACGGGTTCTTGTTCCTGTCGGCCGATGACCGGGAAGGCGCCTTCTTCTGGGATTGCAGCTAGGGCATTCGGCGCGCTGATACGTTCGTCCCATGACGACGACCGCGCGACGTATGTGGGTCCGTTTCGAGCCGTACCACGACGTCACGTACTTCACCCCCGAGTCGCGGGCCGCGACTGACGCCCTGGGCTGCAAGGGCGGGTGGATGGGGTACTTCGGGATGCGTGCCGCGCCGCTGGGGGCGGCCTCGGCCGAGCAGGTCACGTCCGCCTTCTACAACTTCCATCCGACGCGGGTCGCGCGGGCTCTGCCCGAGGCTTGGGACATCGCTTCGCCGGAGACGTTCCTGACCACCCGGTTGACCGGTGTGGACGGCGCGCTGCGGGCGATGCTCGGGGACGACGTGGTCGACGGTGCCGCGGTCGCCGAGGCGGCGCAGTTGGCGGTGGAGGCGGCTCGGCATGCTCCCACGGCCGGGCGTCCGTTGGCGGCGGCGAACGCACGGCTGCCTTTTCCCGACGAGCCGCACTTGGCCTTGTGGCAGGCGACGACCGTGCTGCGGGAGTCCCGGGGCGACGGTCATGTCGCCGCGCTGGTGATGGCGCAGCTCGGGCCTTGCGACGCTTTGGTGTTGTTCGCCGCTGACAAGGGTCTGGCGGCGGAGTACATGAAGGCGGCCCGTGGCTGGTCCGACGAGGAGTGGACGGCGGCCGGCGAGCGGTTGCGGGGGCGCGACCTGCTCGACGCGTCCGGCACGCTCACGACCAAGGCACACGCGATGCGGGAGTGGATCGAGGACCACACCGACCTGTCGGCGGAGGAGCCTTGGCGCGCGCTGGGTCCGGAGCGGACCGGACGGCTCGCCGAGCTGCTGACACCGCTGGCGCGAGCGCTCGGTGCCGCCAACGGGGCGATGGCGACGAATCCGATGGCGATGAGTGTCGACCTGCTCGTTGAGGCTTGATCGGAGGGGGTCGGCCCTGGTTGTCGAGGTGGCAGCGGGCGGTCAGGCGGTCAAGCCGTCAGGCGGTCAGGCGGTCATGGCGGTCAGGGTCGACTTCGGGATGCGTGAACCGCACAGGCTTGCCCAGCGAGCGCGCGTAGGCGATCTCGGCCCTGGTGCTGTCTCCGATGTAGTCGCCGACCACGAGCACCTCGTCGGCGAGCCGGATCTTCGCCCGGTGCAGATCGTCGAGTCGGGCCTTCAGCGCCTCGGCCTCGGTGGGATCGGACCAGAATTCGTGCGGCGACTTCAGGTCGCAGGCCGGTTTGACGACGATCCTTCCGTCTTTGGTCTCCCGCAGATCGGCCTCGGCCATCTCGGCCATGAAGCGGGTGGAGCCGCAGATCACGACGATGGGGTAGGACACTGGTTCCTCGGGCTCCCGCACCGGCTCCTCAGTCCTTGTCGGCCTGGGCCTGCCGCCGCAGCTCCCGCCGCTCGGCGGCCAGCTCGGCCCGGACCTGCTTGGCGCGGTCGGTGTGGCGGCGCGAGGTGATGACGCGGCGGACGGCCAGGCTGTAGTTGGTGGTCTTCACCAGCGGGCCGCCGGCCGCGGAGGTCGCGGTGGCGGTGACGGCCGAGACGTTGTCGGTCAGCGCCTGGATGTTCTCGGAGATGGCGGCGACCTTCGCCATACCGGCGTTGCCGGTCTTCGCGGCCTGCTCCGCCTCTTCCAGCAGGGGGACCGTGGCCGCGGTGATGGTGCTCAGGGTGCCCTTCACGGTGAGCAGGAGCTCCGTGACGTGCATCAGCATGAAGCCCAGGAAGCAGGCGCCGACGACCACGAAGACCGCGAAGATCAGGCCGACGACTTGGATGCCGGTCATCTCGAAACTCCTGTCGCCGGAGGCGGCCGATAGGGCCTGGTTGCAGCGTAGACCCTAGCGGGCCGCCGGGGTCGGGCGCACCAAGGGCGGGTGATCGGCGTGTCGGCGCGCGCTGATCGTCGTACGAATCCCGCGGTGCCGAGGACGGTGCCGATGACGATGCCAGGGCACGGCGACGCGCGCTGCGCGATGGCGGATGTCGCAGTATGGTCAACGGGGTGACTCAGAGTACGAACACCGTCACGTGGTCCGCCGGTCCTCTTCCGTTCTTTCGCCATTCAACCTTTCCCGGACTGGGTGTCACGCGGCGGGCCTAGGTTCCTGAGAGCTGGCTGAGCGCCGGCTGAAAGAGGAGCGCATGGAAACCACCGTCGCGGTACGAGGTCTGGGGATCACCAAGGTCTTCGGCGACGTCGTCGCACTCGATCATGTCGATCTCAACGTGGCGCGGGGGCGGATCCACGGTCTGGTCGGGCCGAACGGGGCCGGCAAGACGACGTTGCTCGGGCTGCTGCTGGGCCTGGCCGTCGCCGACGAGGGGCGGCTGGAGATTTTCGGGGGCGCAGTGGGACGGTCCCCGGCGGCGCCCGGCACCGTGTCCGGATTCGTGGACGGCCCGGGCCCGTATCCCACGCTCACCGCCAAGCAGAACCTCGCGGTGCTCGCCGGGCTGCGCCACCGGGACGCGCCGTCCGCCGGGATCGGCGAGGTGCTGGAGCAGGTCGGGTTGACCGCGGTCGCCGATGACAAGGTGCGCGGGTTCTCGCTGGGGATGCGGCAGCGGTTGGGGCTGGCTGCGGCGTTGCTGACCAAGCCACAACTGCTGGTGTTGGACGAGCCGGCCAACGGTCTGGACCCGGCGGGCAAGAAGCACGTGCACGGGGTGCTCAATCAACTGGTGGCAGACGGTGCCACGGTGATCCTGTCCAGCCACCGCATGGATGATCTGGAAGCGTTGTGCTCCGAGGTCACCATCCTGTCCACCGGACGCGTGGTCTTCTCCGGCCCGCTGCACAAGCTCTCCGACGAGAACCGTGAGCTGGAATACCGGCTGCGCACCTCCGATCCGTCGATCGCGCGCACCCTCGCGCAGGAGACGCCGGGTGTCGCGGTCGTCGAGGGTGCGGACGTCGCCCTGCGTGAGTTGGCGCCGGTGGTCTCGCCGTTGGAGGCCGCGTTCCTGCTGCCGGTGCCGGTGGCCGTCCGCCTGGCCCTGCCCGGCTACGCCTTCATCTCCTGGAACGGCCTGTTCACCGACCCCCAGCAACTCCAGCCCCTGCTGATCGGCATCGCCGTCAGCCTGGTCTGGGCCGTCGTCGCCACCGTCCTGGCCTACCTGCTGTTCCTGCGCCGCGACTTCACCAACCTCACCGACGACGGCGCCGGACGCAAAGCACTGACCTTGGGCGTCCTGCCGCTGGCCGGCGTCCTGGCGGTGTCGGCCGGCGTCGTCGCCGTCACGACCGGCGCCGGCGGCTCGGGCATCGACCAGGACAAGGTCCAGAAGTCGGTGGCCACCGCCTTCGCGCACCTATACGTGCTGCAGGAGGCCGAGATGCACCGGCCGTCGCTCACCGAGTCCCCATTGCAGACTTCCGCGATCTGTTCCAAGAGCGAGGGCCACGGCGCTCAGGAAGGGTCGGGGAATGACTGGCGGTGCACGGTCTCCTGGCATGTGCCGGGGTCCGCGCTCACCGGGCAGTCGATCTATCAGCTCGATGTCACCGCGAACGGCAGGTACATCGCCGACGGCGACGGTCCCCAGGAAGTGAACGGCTACTTCCTGGTCCGCACCGATGACGGCGACGTGCCGAACCCGCTGTGGCAGTTCGACGGCAATGTCGACCTGCTTCCTACTCACTGAAGGAATCATCCGATGCAAGTAACGCGCCGCAAGGTGCAGAAGGGGAGCGTCTTCCAGCGCTCCGCCGGCCTGAGCCGGCACCGCCTGTCCAAGGCGGCCGTGGTGGCTGTCGGCCTGGTCGTCACCGGGGCCGGCATCGGTTCGGCCTCGACCCAGCAGCTGGGCCACCAGCAGGTCGGCCAGCTGACCAACAAGGGCGAGGTCATCGCCAGCGACCAGTACATCAACCCGATCGGCACCCGCCTGGTGATCAACCAGGGCAAGATCATGGGCGCCACCGTCAGCCCGGACGGCACGCACG
Source organism: Catenulispora sp. MAP12-49 (assembly GCF_041262705.1). Lineage (NCBI taxonomy): Bacteria > Bacillati > Actinomycetota > Actinomycetes > Catenulisporales > Catenulisporaceae > Catenulispora > Catenulispora sp. MAP12-49. The sequence continues at coordinate 102,065 of NZ_JBGCCP010000023.1, forward strand.
TGGCCGCCACCGTCGCCGACGGCACCGGCTCGATGGTCATCGTCGACCTGCGCAGCTACCAGGTCCAGCAGGTCATCGGCAAGGCCGCGACCGGCGTCAACCTGGCGATCAGCGGCAACGACGTGGGCCAGACCTCGCCGACGTACTCGCCCGACGGCAAGTCGCTGTGGATCGGCCGGGCCAACGGGTACACCAAGTTCACGGTGAACGCCGACGGCACCCTGGCCAACCCGGTCGACGTCGCGATCCCGGCCTCGGGCTCGCAGCAGGCGCTCTCGGCCAAGGCGGTCTTCTCCGCCGACGGCTCGACCGTCTACGCGGCGGTCAACGGCCAGAACAAGGTCGTGGCGATCAACGCCGCCACCGGCGCGATCACGCAGAGCTGGAACACCGGCATCGCCCCGCGCGGCATGGCGCTGGTCGGCGGCAAGTTGTACGTGAGCAACGAGGGCGGCCGCACCGCCGTCGCCGGTGACACCACGATCAACTCCTACGGCACCCAGGTCCCGGCCAACCCGAAGACCGGCGCCTCCTCCACCGGCACGGTCAGCGTCATCGACACCGCGAACGCCTCGGCGGCCGTGGGCAGCATCGACGTCGGCACGCACCCGACCGCCGTCTACGCCTCCGGCAACACGGTCTTCGTGGCGAACACCACCGCGAACACGGTCTCGGTGATCGACGCCAAGAAGAACAAGGTCGTCCAGACGATCGCCACCCAGCCGTGGCCGGAGGCCTCGGTCGGCTACGAGCCGGACGCCATCTCCCTGACCCCCGACGGCCACCTGCTGGTGAGCCTGGGCCGGGCCAACGCGGTCGCGGTGTACCACTTCAAGTCCGCCGACCAGCCGGCCAGCTACGTGGGCCTGCTGCCGACCGACTACTTCCCGGCCGAGGTGGCCACGGTCGGCAACCAGATCGTGGTGGCCAACACCCGCGGCATCGACTCGCTGCGCCCGACCGTCGCGGCCGGCCACGGCACGCACGACACCACCAGCAGCCTGAACCGCTTCACGCTGCCCAGCGACCAGCAGATCCGCGCCTACACCGGCAAGGTCTTCCAGTACAACGGCTGGACCCCCGGCTCGGTGAAGACGGCGGCGAACGACAACAGCAAGAAGACCCCGGTCCCGATCCCGGCGAAGATCGGCGACCCCTCGACGATCAAGCACGTGTTCCTGATCGTCAAGGAGAACCGGACCTACGACCAGGTCTTCGGTGACATGCCGCAGGGCAACGGCGACTCCACGCTGAACACCTACGGCCAGACCGTCACGCCGAACGAGCACGCGCTGGCCACCCAGTTCGGCCTGTACGACAACTTCTACGACACCGGCACGAACTCCGCCGAGGGTCACAACTGGCTGATGCAGTCCGACGACCCGGAGTACACCGAGTCCTCGGCCGGCGAGTACACCCGCAGCTACGACACCGAGGACGACGTCCTGGGCCACCAGGAGTCGGGCTTCATCTGGACCGGCGCCCAGGCCGCGGGCAAGTCCGTGAAGGACTACGGCGAGTTCCAGGCGACCGACCCCAAGCCGGCCGGCGCGACGTGGCAGGACTACTACTGCGACGCGCAGAACATGGCCGCCACCGGCGCCCCGAGCCAGTACCCGATCCAGGCCGGCTCGCCGATCCCGTCCCTGAACCAGGTGGCCGTCCCCGGCTACCCGCGCTTCGACCTGGACGTCCCGGACGTCTACCGGACCCAGATCTGGAAGCAGGACTTCGAGAAGAACGGCCCGGCCAACCTGAACATGTTCTGGCTGTCCAGCGACCACACCGGCGGCCCGGTCAGCCCGGCCGCGGGCGTGGCGGACAACGACCTCGCCGTCGGCCAGATCGTGGACACCATCTCCCACAGCCCGTACTGGAAGGACTCGGCCATCTTCGTGGTCGAGGACGACTCCCAGGCCGGCCTGGACCACGTCGACGGCCACCGCGCCCCGATCGAGGTCATCAGCCCCTACGCCAACCACGGCGTCGTGGACAGCCACTACTACTCGCAGATCACCATGGTCCGCACCATCGAGCAGATCCTCGGCATCCAGCCGATGAACCAGCTCGACTCCGCGGCCACCCCGATGAGCACGGCCTTCACGGCGAAGCCGAACCTCGCGCCCTACACCGCGGTCCCGAACCAGACCTCGCTGACCCTGGGCCTGAGCCAGCAGCCGACGTGTGGCTCGAACGTGCCGGCCGGGCAGACGACGGCGTCGGTCGCGAAGGCCGACACGGCCGCCACGGCGGTTCCGGCCGCCGAGGGCGCGGTGGCCTCGCAGTGGAAGTCGTGGGCCGCGCTGCAGCACCTGACCGGCCCGAACTCGATGCCGGACTTCGCGAACCCGGAGCAGATGAACCGGTACACGTACTACGTGAGCACCGGTTGGACGAAGGCGTACCCGGGCGACAGCAAGATCCTCGCCCCGAACGACGTGCCCGGTGCTTTCCTGCCGGGGTCGGACGACTGATCTGTTTGACTGCTTGATTGCTCGACTGCTTGAAACGCGGGGCGCTCGGCCGGTTCCTCCGGCCGGGCGCCCTCGTGTTGTGAGAGAGGGTTGTGCGAGACTTGCGATGTGGCGGAGACTCGTGAGTACGCAGCAGACGCGGTGGAGAGATTCGCTTGCCCGGCATGCGCTGTGCCCGCCGGATCCCCGTGCCGGACGCGAAGCGGCGACGTCGCAGTTCGCTACCATACGACGCGGTTCGTCCTTGTCCCCGCTCTGGGCGGGATGGCGGAAGTCGTTGTTCCCGCGAACAGGCATGCTTCTGCTTGGCAGACTCCCTCGGGTGGGCCCCCACCCGTACGAATCGGCTACATGTACGCGCCGGACAGTGAATCAGATATCGACGATCAGGCTTCTGAGCTGGAGAACGTCGCCGGTTGCGCTCGCACGTTCCTCGACGTGCTCGGCCCCACGGTCGCAGTGCGCCCCGAATTGAACAAGGCGATCGAACTGGCTCGCGCACAGCGGCGTTGTGCTGAGAACCAGCCTGTGGTCTTCGCCGTGTACGACCTCTTCGCGCTCGCCCGGACCTCGGCGGAGCTGATCGGTCTAGCCGGCACCCTCCGGGCCGCCGACGTGTGCCTGGACGTCCGGACCGGCCCGATGGCCGGCGTCCACGATCCGAACGAGGCGGGCTCGTCGTTCTTCGCGGTGCTGGGCGCGGCGGGCGACCTGGATCGCCGACACCGCGGCCGACTCATCGAGGCGGGCCAGCGCGGGGCGGACGAGGGCCGGGGGCGGCGCGGTGGGCGTCCGAGGGTGTTCGACGAAGAGATGCTCTCCCAGGCCCGACGGCTGCGGGACGAGGGAAGGCCGGTGCCGGAGATCGCCCGCGCGCTCACCATCGCGTCGGGCAGGAACGCCGGACGGCATCCGTCGCTCGCGTCCGTGTACCGGGCCCTGTCCGAGGCCGAGGCCGAGGCATGAGTTGGCGAGCGCGCACTGCACGGGCGCTCATCGACGGTCTGCGCCCCGGGCTGTCCGAGACGGCCGCCCTCGCCGTCGTCACCGCCGACGGCGAGGGCTACACGGTCGAATCCAGCGGCCGGTGCCCTGCCGGCGGCCGCTTCGAGATCGGGTCGATCACGAAGACCATGACCGGGACGGTGCTGGCGTCGCTGGTCGACGACGGCATCGTCGACCTCGACGACGAGATCGGCCGCTGGCTCGATGCCGGCGAGAGCGCGGACATCACCCTGGGACAGCTGGCCACACACACCTCCGGACTGCCCCGGCTCTCGCCCAGCCATGTCCCCGGGGCGCCGGACCCCTACGCGTTCCTCACGGCGCAGGTCGCTGAGGCAGAACTGCGCAAGGCCGGGAGCGGGGCCCGAGGAGTCGAGCACGACTACTCGAACTTCGGATTCCAGGTGCTGGGACTGGCCCTCGAACGCGCTGATCGCACCGCCTTCGCGGACCTCCTTGAGCACAGGGTTCTGATTCCGCTCGACATGGCATGCTCCGGGATTCCCGGCCGTGGCGGGGGAGCCGTGATCACGGGATATGCGCAGGGCGCACCGGCCGAACGCTGGCATCACCACCTGTGGGGCGCGGGCGGCGTCGAAGCCAGTGCCGAGGACATGGGCCGGTATCTGATGGCCTGCCTGGATCCACCGGACTCGCAGGTCGGCTGGTCGATCAGGCAGGCCCAGCGGCCCAGCTTCGAGATCGACCCGCTTCGCTCCTGCGGCCTGGGATGGCCGATCGGGCCGCCCGGCTATCTCGGCCACGACGGGGGGACCTCCGGCTTCCGTTCGATGCTCGGGATCAGCCAGCCGGCCCGGCGGGCGGCAGCGGTGTTCGTCAACGACCACGACGCACGAGGACTGGCCCGGGCCGTACGGCAGGCACTGGACGCGAGCTGAGGGGCCGGGGTGTCGCCCCAACTTTGCGGACTGCGTATCAGTTTTTTGCGCAACTTCATCTGAGTCTTGCGGCACCTTCTCGAAATCTATACGGTGACCCACGCATGGAGAGGAGTCGCGATGAGACCACATCGCCCCACCGTGCGCGGTTTCCTGCCGCGCCTGCTCCCGCTCGCCCTCGTGGCGGCACCGCTGACCGTGCTCGCGGTGCCCCACGACGTCACACTCACCCCCGCCACGCCCGCCGCGGCGGCGGTCGGTGCGAGCCAGGGCTTCACGAGCCTGGAGGCCGAGACCGGCACCCTGGTCGGCGGGGCCTCGGCGGTGAGCCTGACCGCGCCGCCCACCACCGAGTACTCCAGCGCCGTGCTGGAGGCGTCCGGGCACGCCTATGTGCACCTGGCCTCCACCGGGCAGGGTGTGCAGTGGACGAACACCACCGGGCAGCCGATCAGCTTCCTGAACGTCCGGGCCTCGATCCCCGACGCGCCGTCCGGCGGCGGCATCACCTCGACGCTCGACCTGTACGTCAACGGGGTCTTTCGGCAGGCGCTGAACGTCAACTCCAAGCAGACGTACATCTACGAGGGCACCAACTACAACAACAGCGACGACAAGAACCCCGCCGACGGTGACCCGCGGGTGTTCTGGGACGAGTCGCACACCTTCCTCACCGGTGCCGCGATCGCGCCGGGCAGCACCTTCTCGCTGGTGAAGGACTCCACGAACAGCGCCTCGTACTACGACGTGGACGTCGTCGACGCGGAGAACCCGCCGGCGCCGATCGCGCAGCCGGCGAACTCGATCTCCATCACCGACTGCGGCGCCGTGGCCGACAACGCCCCGACCAACGGCAGCGCGGATCCGGGGGCGCAGGACAGTACTGCCGCCATCCAGAACTGCGTCAACCAGGCCCAGTCGCAGAACAAGACCCTGTGGATCCCGCAGGGCACGTTCTACCTGAAGGGCACCACCGGCCTGCAGGCCACCGGGATCACGATCGCCGGCGCCGGCATGTGGTACAGCACCGTCTACCGCGACGTGCCGCTGCCCAACAGCCAGCCGCTGGCCGCGGTGTTCTCCGTGACCTCGTGCACGGTGCAGAACTTCCACATCGACTCCGACGCCACCAGCCGGGGCACGGTCGGCGGCGACGGCGGCGCGATGGACACCACCGGTACGAACTGGGTCGCCGACGGGATGTGGAACCAGCACACCGAATCAGGGTTCTGGGCGTCCGGGACCGGCGGGACGGTGAGGAACAGCCGGGTCACCAGCGAGTGGGCCGACGGGATCAACCTGAACAACGTCTCGCTGACCGGGACCGTCGGGAACAACCTCACCGCGACCGACAACTTCGTGCGCGGCACCGGCGACGACGCCATGGCGATCAACTCCGTCGCCTACAACGGCTCGACCACCTACACCGCGATGTCGAACGTGACCCTGACCAACAACACCCTGATAGCGCCCTGGGGCGGCAAGGGCATCGGCATCTACGGCGGCAGCGGCCACCACGTGCAGAACAACTACATCAGCGACACCGCGCGCTACATCGGCCTGGGCGCCGGCCGCTTCGGCGTGAACGGCAGCGACCTGCACGGCGCGACGGTCTCCGGCAACGTGGTCGTCCGCTCCGGCGGCGACGCCTACAACCAGGGCCAGCCGGCGTTCCACATCGGCAACGGCGGCGACGGGCAGAACACCGGCGTGGTGGACGGCGTCGACGCCACCGGCAACACGATCAGCGGCTCGCTGTACGACGGGGTCGGCTTCTCGCAGTCCACGAACAGCACCTTCGCCGACAACACCATCACCGCGCCCTGGCGCAACGGCATCGTGATCCAGCCGCCGTTCTACCCGGCGCCGTCCGGCTCGGCGTCGATCACCGGCGACACGGTGACCGGGCTCGGCAGCGGATTCCAGCCCTACATCAACAACTCCGGAGGCTTCACGGCGACGGTCAGCGGCAACAGCTGGCAGGGCGGCGGCGGCACGCCGGAGGGGCCGTACGGAGGCACCCCGGCCGCCGTCCCGGGCACCGTCCAGGCGGAGAACTACGACACCGGCGGCGAGGGCGTCGGCTACCACGTGACCTCGGCCAACGGCAGCGGCAACTCCTACCGCTCCGACGGGGTGGACCTCGAGGCGACCTCGGACACCGGCGGCGGCTCGGACCTGGGCTGGACCTCCGGCGGCCAGTGGTTCCGGTACACGGTCAGCGTTGCCACCGGAGGTACATACACGGCGAGTTTCCGTGTAGCCGCCCCATCCGCGGTCACCGGCGCCCTGCATCTGTCGAACGCCGCCGGCGCCAACCTGTCCGGCGCCGTGACCATCCCGCAGACCGGCGGCTGGCAGAACTGGGCCACGGTGACGGCGACCGTCACCCTTCCGGCCGGGCAGCAGGTGCTGACGGTGAACGAGGACACCGGCGGGTGGAACCTCAACTACCTCACGCTGGCGGCCGGCGGCGGCGGGAACCCTCCGCCGAACCCGAACCTGGCGCTGAACCAGCCGGCCACGTCCAGCGGCTCCACCCAGAACTACGGGCCGGCGAACGCAGTCGACGGGAACACCTCGACGTACTGGGAGAGCGCGAACAACGCCTTCCCGCAGTGGATCCAGGTCGATCTGGGCTCGGCGCACAGCGTCGGCCGCGTGGTCATGGACCTGCCGCCGTCCTCGGCGTGGGGCGCGCGGACGCAGACCGTCCTGATCCAGGGCAGCACCGACGGGACGAACTACACGACGCTGGTGCCGTCGCAGGGCTACACCTTCGACCCCGCCACGGGGAACACGGCGACTGCCGCGTTCTCGGCCGCCAGCGTGCGCTACGTGAAGCTGACGTTCACGGCGAACACCGGCTGGCCTGCGGGACAGCTCTCGGAGTTGGAGGTTTTCGCGAGCTAGGGTGAGGGGGTGACCGTACACCTGTGTACCGATCCCGATGAAGCGGTCGCCGGAATCGCCGACGGTTCCACCATCCTCGTCGGCGGTTTCGGCCTGGCCGGGATGCCGATCACGCTGATCGACGCGCTGATCCGGCAGGGCGCGACAGACCTGACCGTCGTGTCGAACAACGCCGGCAACGGGGACACCGGCCTGGCCGCGCTGCTGGCGAAGGGCCGGGTCCGCAAGGTGATCTGCTCCTTCCCCCGCCAATCCGACTCCTACGTCTTCGACGAGCTGTACCGCGCGGGCCGCATCGAGCTGGAACTGGTACCGCAGGGCACGCTGGCCGAGCGGATGCGCGCCGCCGGGGCCGGGATCGGCGCCTTCTTCTGCCCGACCGGCGCCGGCACCCCGCTGGCCGACGGCAAGGAGACCCGGCTCATCGACGGCCGCGAACACGTGCTCGAATACCCGATCCGCGGCGACGCGGCCCTGATCGGCGCCCACCGCGCCGACCGCATGGGCAACCTGGTCTACCGCAAGACCGCACGCAACTTCGGCCCGGTCATGGCGACCGCCGCGACGCTGGTCATCGCGCAGGTTCGGGAGCTGGTGGAGATCGGGGCACTGGATCCGGAGGCGGTGGTGACGCCGAGTATTTATGTCGACCGGGTGCTCGTCGAGCCGGCAGCGAGCGGAGTGAGTGCATGACTGGCGGGCGCGAGCGCGGGCCGCTCTCCAAAAACGAGATGGCCGCGCTCGTGGCGCGCGACATCCCCGCCGGCTCCTTCGTCAACCTCGGCATCGGGCTGCCGACCCTGGTCGCCGAGCACCTGGCCGCCGATTCCGGCGTCGTCCTGCATACCGAGAACGGCATGCTCAACATGGGTCCGGCCGCCCATGGCGCGGAGATCGACCTCGACCTCACCAATGCCGGGAAGGCGCCGGTGACCGAGCTGCCGGGCGCGTCCTACTTCCACCACGCCGACTCGTTCGCGATGATGCGCGGTGGCCATCTGGACATCTGTGTGCTCGGCGGCTTCCAGGTGTCGGCGTCGGGCGACCTCGCCAACTGGCACACCGGCGAGCCCGGTGCGATCCCGGCCGTCGGCGGGGCCATGGATCTGGCGATCGGCGCGCGCCGGGTGTTCGTCATGATGGCGCTGCTGACCAAGAACGGCGAGCCCAAGCTGGTGCCGCGCTGCACGTATCCGTTGACCGGTCTGGGGTGCGTCGACCGGGTCTACACCGACCGCGCCGTCCTGGACATCACCGCGGACGGGGTCGTCGTCCGCGAGCTGTTCGGCGTCACCTTCGACGAACTGGCCGATCTTGTGGAGGTGCCGATCCGATGGGCATGAGCGAGCGCGAACAGGCCGTCACCGAGGAGGTGCTGGCGAGCTTTGCCGGGACCGCCGATCCGCGGCTGCGCGAGATCATGCCGGCCCTGGTGCGCCACCTGCACGGGTTCGCCCGGGAGGTGCGGCTGAGCCAGGGGGAGTGGGAGGCGGCGATCGACTTCCTCACCCGGGCCGGGCACATCACCGATGAGCGGCGGCAGGAGTTCATCCTGCTGTCCGACGTCCTCGGGCTCTCGATGCTGACCGTCGCCATCAACGAGCCGGACATGCCCGGCGCGACCGAGGCCACGGTGTTCGGGCCCTTCTTCGTCGACGGCGCTCCGGAGGTCCCGCTGGACGGCGATCTCGCGCGCGGCGCCGCGGGCACGCCGTGCCATGTATCAGGGCACGTGCTCTCCGCCGACGGAACCCCGCTGTCCGGTGTGCGCCTCGACGTCTGGGGCGCCGACGAGGACGGCTTCTACGACGTCCAGTACCCCGGCGAGCGCTCGGCCGGGCGCGGCTGGCAGCGCACCGGCTCCGACGGCGCCTTCCGATTCTGGACCGTCCTGCCGACGCCCTACCCGATCCCGCACGACGGCCCCGTCGGCGACCTGCTCACCGCCACCGGCCGCGGCCCGATGCGGCCCGCTCACCTGCACTTCAAGGTCACCGCGCCCGGGCACCGGACCCTGATCACCCACATCTTCGTCGCCGGCGACCCGTATCTGGACGCTGATGCGGTGTTCGGGGTCAAGGACAGCCTGGTGGTGCGGGCCGAGCACCATCGGGGCGGCGAGGCGCCCGACGGGTCCCGGCCCGCGGGGGAGTGGACGAGCATGGCCTACGACCTGGTGCTCGTCCCAACCGCCGACGCGGACTGATCAGGCATACTGGTACTGATCAGGCATACTGGTCAGGCGTCCTCGGGGAACGTGCGCGCCACGAAGGAGCTGATGTGGCTGCGCATCAGGTCCCTGACCTCCTCGGTGTCGCCGCGTTCGGCCGCGTCGAGGATCGCCCGGTGCTCGGCCGCCTCCCGCTCCCACGACGGCCGCTGGGCCCACGCCGCCGCCGACACCAGCGCGGTCTGGTCGCGCAGGTCGTCCAGGGTGCGCACGAGCAGCGGGTTCCCGCAGCCGAGGTACATGTGACGGTGGAACGCGCGGTTGGCCAGCGAGCGCCCGGCGGCGTCCTCGGCCCGGTCGGCCGCCTCCAGGGCGGCGCGCGCCGGGGACCAGTCGCGGGGCCCGCTGACGCTGCGCCCGGCGGCGGTCGGCTCCAGCAGCAGGCGCATGTCGTAGATGGCGCGCGCGTGGGCCCGGTCGATCTCGCGGACCGTGGCGCCCTTGTAGGGGCTCATGGTCACCAGCCCGGTGCCGGCCAGGGTCTTCAGCGCCTCGCGGACCGGGGTCTTGGACACCCCGAGCTCGGCGGCCAGATCGGTCTCGACCAGCGGCCGGCCCGGCTTGAGCTCGCCGGTCAGGATCGCGTGCTTGATCGCCTCCAGCACGGCCTCGGTGCGCGACGGCAGGGCGCCGGGGCTGGATCCGGCGGGGGAGAAGAGAGCTTCCGGCATGCTGGCTCCTGGGACGCGCCGCGATGAATCAGATATCGGATATGGCATATGAGATATGATGTGAGGGTAAGGGTGGCACGCGGGCTGCGTCAACGACGCCGGGTCGCGAACTATGCTCGGGCCGTATGAGCAGCCCCCAGGACGCCGGGTTCGGCGTACCCGCCGACCAGCGCTACTTCGAGGACTACCAGGCCGGCGCGTCGTACGAGTTCGGCACCGTGACGGTGGGCGAGCAGGAGATCGTCGACTTCGCCTCGCGGTACGACCCCCAATCCTTCCACGTCGATCCCGCCGCGGCGCAGCAGGGCCCGTTCGGCGGCCTGATCGCCAGCGGCTGGCACAGCTGTGCCCTGATGATGCGCCTGTTCGCCGACCACTACCTGCCGACGACCGCGAGCCTGGGCAGTCCCGGCGTCGACGATCTGCGCTGGCTCAAGCCGGTGCGTCCCGGCGACCGCCTGCGCCTGCGGGTACGCGTCGTGGAGGCCCGGCTGTCGCGCTCGGATCCCGGCCGCGGGATCGTGCGCACGTTCGCCGAACTCGTCGACCAGGTCGGCGAACCGGTGTTGAGCATGACGGTGGTGAGCCTGCTGCGCTCTCGCCAGGGGGCCGCCGCTGAGCCCGCGGCGCCGCCCGCGTCCGGGTGAGAGCACGGGTGAATCGCGTCCGGCCCTAAAGCGCAATCTCGGAGATGCCGATAACCCTCGGGTGCCGCTTGCATCGCAGTGTCATGCGTTCGCCGGCGGGAAATGGGTGTCCGCCTCGTGCTGTGAGGAAGTCCGGGCTTTGAAAAGACGCAACGTGCTGAAGATGGCCGCCGCCGCGAGCACCTCCGCGGGCGCGGGACTGCTGGTCGTGGGCCGGGGCTCCGGGGCGCCCGGGGCTGCTGGGACCGCGGGCTCCCCTGTCGCCCCCGCGGCGGCCGGCGAGGGGCCGGACTCCGGCAATCTCATGCCGGGCATGAAGGACATGGCCAAACCCGGCGACGCGCCGACCCCGGCCCAGCTGACCCCGTTCGTGGACGCGATGCCGCGCCTGGCCGACGCCGTCCCGGTGTCCTCGACCGCCGACACCGACTACTACACCACCAGCATCAAGAGCGGCTACTCGCAGCTCGCGCCGGGCAATCCGACCGCCGTCATCGGCTACGGCGGGACCTTCATCGGTCCGCTGATCCGGGCCCAGCGGGGGCGGCAGGTCGCGATCACGTACACCAACGCCACGACCGCGGGCGCCGTGGTCCACCTGCACGGCGGGCACGTGCCCTCGCCCAGCGACGGCTTCCCGACCGACGAGCTGGCCGCCGGGGCCACGCGCACGTACACGTACCCGAACCGGCAGCGCGGTGCGACGCTGTGGTACCACGACCACCTGCACATGATGGAGTCGGTCAACGTCTACAACGGCATGCACGCCATGTACATCCTGCACGACCCGGCCGAGGACCGGCTGAACCTGCCCAGCGGCCGTTACGACGTCCCGGTCCTGCTGCGCGACGCGTATCTGGACGCGGACAACGCGCTCTACTACGACCCGACGCTGGACTGGACGGTCCTGCTGGCCAACGGCAAGAACCGTCCCTACTTCCCGGTCGGGCAGCGCAAGTACCGGTTCCGCTTCCTCAACGCCTCCAACCACCGGTTCCTCACACTGTCGCTGAGCGACGGCTCGTCACTGGTGCAGATCGCCAGCGACGGCGGGCTGCTGCCGGCGCCGGCGGTGTCGCCGACGCTGGCGCTGAGCTCGGCCGAGCGCGGGGAGGTCGTCATGGACTTCTCCAAGTACCCGATGGGGACCCGGCTGTACCTCCAGGACTCGGTGCTGGGTCAGATCCTGCGCTTCGACGTGACCGAGAGCTGCGCGCCGGACCCCCACCCGGGGCCCGAGCCGGCCGTGCTGAGCACCCTGCCGGCGCAGAAGCCGGCCACGAACACGCGCGACATCACATTGTCGCTGTCGGCCGACGGCAACGACTTCTACATCAACGGCCAGACCTTCGACCCGAACGTGGTCATGGCCTCGATCCCGGTCGGCACCACCGAGATCTGGCAGGTCACGGACATCTCCGGGTGGGAGCACAACTTCCACATCCACCTGGTGCAGTTCCGGGTCCTGGACATCAACGGCGCCGCGCCGGGGCCGTCGATGGCCGGGCTCAAGGACACGGTGCCGATCCCGGCCAACGGCTCGGTGCGGCTGCAGGCGACGTTCGCGGACTATCCGGGCAAGTACGTGTTCCACTGCCACCTGCTAGAGCACGCCTCCTACACCGGGATGATGGCGCGGATGGACGTCACGGCGTAGGCGTCTGCGGCAGCCCGCAGGAGCCTGATCCCGGGTGAACCTTTGGCGTGTGTACCGTGCGTCAGCCTGGAGATCTCGTAGAGTTGCCTTCCGTAAGGTACGCGAGACCGAGGAGGCCGACGGCTGCCATGAAGTACCTGCTCCTGATCTACGGCAACGAGGAGAAGTGGGCTTCGATCCCGGAAGAGGTCCTGGACGTGGAGCGCGCCAAGCAGGACGCGTGGAACTCCCACTACCGGGACACCGGCGAGCTGCTCGCGGCCTACGGCCTCGGCGGCGAGAGCGAGGCCTCGCTGATCCGGAACAAGGACGGTGCCCCGTTCACCACCGACGGCCCCTACCTGGAGGCCAAGGAGTTCGTCTGCAGCCTGTACCTGCTGGACGTGGCGTCCGCGGAGCGGGCCCGCGAGATCGCGGCGTCCATGCCGTGGGCGAGCGAGAACCCGGTCGAGATGTGGCCGGTCCTGCACGACGGCTTCGCGCCGCGGACTGACGGCGGCGCCTGAGTACGCGGCAGTGCGCCCCGGCTCCCACCTGGGAGCCGGGGCGCACTGCCGTTCCGCACAGCCGGAGATGCCCGTTTTGAGCACCGGCGCGGACGATATCCGGTGACGCCGTGTGGCGCGCTCAGCATCAGGTGGACGGGAGCCGGATATGCAGCCTTTCCGTATCGAGATACCCCAGGCCGACCTGGACGACCTGCGGCGGCGGTTGGCCGCCGTACGCTGGCCGGCCGGGCTGCCCGAAGCCGGCTGGGACCGCGGTGTCCCCCTGGCGTACCTGCAAGACCTGGTCCGCTATTGGCAGACCGAATACGACTGGCGGGCCGCCGAGGAGCGGATGAACCGGTTCCCGCAGTTCCTGGACGAGATCGACGGCGTCGGCGTGCACTATCTGCACGTCCGCTCGCCCGAGCCGGATGCCACCCCGATGATCGTCACGCACGGCTGGCCCGGCTCGTTCCTGGAGTTCGAGGAGGTCATCGGCCCGCTGACCGACCCGCGCGCGCACGGCGGCGACCCGGCCGACGCCTACCACCTGGTCATCCCGGCCCTGCCCGGCTTCGGGTTCTCCGGCCCGCACGGGCTGCCGGGCTGGAGCGTGCCGCGCACCGCCGCGGTGTGGGCCGAGCTGATGGCGCGCCTGGGGTACGACGAGTACGTGGTGCAGGGCGCCGACTTCGGCGCGGCGGTCTCGATGGTGCTCGCCTACACCCACCCCGAGCAGGCCCGCGCGCTGCATCTCAACATGCTGGTGATGCGGCCCAGCGGCGAGCCGGGGGAGCTGGACGGGCTCTCCGAGCAGGACCAGTACCGGATGACGATGGTGGACCGGTTCGTCGCCGAGTTCTCCGGCTCGATGAAGATCCAGTCGACCCGGCCGCACACCGTGGCCTACCCGCTGGCCGACTCCCCGGTGGGGCAGCTCGCGTGGGTGGTGGAGAAGTTCAAGGACTGGGCCCAGGCGCCGAACGCCCCCGAGGACGCGGTCGACCGGGACGTCCTGCTCACCATCGCCTCGATCTACTGGTTCACCAACACCGCCGGCTCCTCGGCCCAGTTCTACTTCGACAACCTGGACTACCTGCCGCGCGCCGACGCGATCGGGCGCTTCGCCCCGCTCTCGCAGCCGCTGGGCATCGCGGTCTACCCCGGCGCGCTGTTCAAGCCGGTGCGCCGCCTGGTCGAGCGCGACTTCCCCACGCTGGTGCAGTGGAAGGAGTACGACCGCGGCGGCCACTTCGCGGCGTTGGAGGAGCCCGACCTGTTCGTCGAGGACCTCCAGGACTTCCGCCGGCTGCTGAGGAAGCAGTGAGGGCCGCGGCGATGACGACGACCACCGAGGCTTCTGATGCCTCTCAACATGCTCAGGCCTCCGATGCTTCTCAGGACGCTCAGACCCCTGAGAGCCGCCAGCAGGAGACGTTCCGCGAACTCGGCGCGCGCCTGAGCAACTGGGGCCGCTGGGGCGTGGAGGACGAGCGCGGGACCGCCAACCTGATCACCGCCGAGCGGCTGGTCGCCGCCGGGCGCCTGATCCGGCAGGGCAAGGTGTTCGACCTGGGCATCCCGGTCGGCGCGGACGGTCCGCAGGGCACCTTCCGGCAGAACCCGCTGCACGTGATGCTGGAGACCGGGCAGGGGCAGCAGATCCCGTGCGGGACGCGCTACTCCGACGACTACATCGTCATGCCGCTCCAGAGCTCGACGCAGTGGGACGCCTTGGCACACGTGTACTACGACGACCGGCTGTACAACGGGTTCGGCGCGTCGTCGATCACTGTGAAGGGCGCCGCGCGGTGCTCGATCGACAAGCAGGCCAAGGGCATCGCCGGCCGGGCCGTGCTGCTGGACGTGGCGGCGCTGCACGGCGTCGAGTGGCTGGCCGCCGGCACGGTGATCACACCGGCGGACCTGGAGGCGGCCGCCGAGCGCCAGGGCGGGGTGCGCGTCGGCCCCGGCGACATCCTGCTGGTGCGGACCGGGTGGCGGCGCAAGTTCCTGACCGAGCACGACCCCGGGGCGTTCCTGGCCGGCGAGCCGGGCCTGGGCATGGGGTGCTGCGAGTGGCTCAAGGACCGCGACGTCGCCGCGGTCGCCTCCGACAACTGGGCGATCGAGGTGCTGCCGGGGGAGGTCCCGGGGGAGTTCCTGACGGTGCATCTGGTCCTCATCCGGGACATGGGCATGACCCTCGGGGAGCTGCTGGACCTGGAGGAGTTGGCCGCGGACTGCGAGGCCGACGGGGTGTGGGAGTTCTTCTTCACCGCACCGCCGCTGAAGGTGACCGGCGGGGTGGGGACGCCGATCAATCCGTTGGCCCTGAAGTGAATCTGTTGGTCCTGAAATGAATCGTTGACCGGTTCGACCTCCGGTCCCGCCTCCGGCCGCCGGTCCCGATGGGGGATCGGCGGCCGGATCGCTGAAGCCGCTGCCGCGCCGTCATGGGGGACGGCGCGGCAGCGGCATCTGTCGCAGGGCCCTGCGCCCTACTGGCGGATGGCCCCGGTCGCCGGGTTGAACCGCCCGGCGGGCAGGTTCTTGCCGCGCCGGCGGGCCGAGAACTCCAGGTACCACTGCGCGGCCAGCAGGTTGACGATCCACGCGCCCCAGCTGGTGCCCTCGATGAGGATCTCGGTGTTCACCCGCAGGCCCCAGTGCAGGATCATCATGAAGACGATGCGGCCGTAGGTCGTGAACAGCGCGAGCGAGAAGCTGTAGATCATCCAGCGGCGGTGCTCGGCGTAGCGGCGCAGGCGGGCCTTGCGCCAGGCGTACAGCGTCGTGCCCAGCCACAGGACCGCACCGCAGCCCAGGCCCGTGCTGCCCTCGTTGGCGCGGTGCGGGATCAGCACGAACAGCACGATGAGCGTCGTCGGGATCACCGCTCCGAACACGTACACCCGGCCGACCCAGCGGTGGACCCGGGGGCGCGTGCGCCGCAGATGCGGCCAGACCTGGAGCATCATCGTCACCAGCGCCAGATTGCCGGTGGCCACGTGGGCGATCAGGAACGCCAGGTGCGGGTGGAAGCCCGGGTCGAGCTGGACGCGGGCGTCGTTCGGGTCCGTGGTGAAGTAGTGGGGGAACGCGTAGAGCAGGTTGAACAGCACGGTCCCGCCCAGGACGGCGTACCACGGATAGTATTTCTTCCACCAGGGCCGCTCCCCGCGCACCGCGGCCTGCTGGTCGGCGTCGGGGTCCTCCGGGGGGATCATCTGGAGGCCGGTCGGTTGCGTGTTCTGAGACATGCCTGTCCTCGGCTCTCTCACGGCTGGGTGAAACGCAGCTTGAGCATCGAACCTGGGAGCCCGGCCGGGCATCTTCGTATGTGCGCGATCAGCGTCCGCGCGAATACGGGCCCTGATGTTCTTTCAGAATGCTCATCCCGGGCAGGAAACCGGCCTTCTCAAGCAAGTGCTGGTTGACTCTCCCCCGCCTGTCGACGACGGAAGGTGGGATCCATGTCCGCATCCCCAGGGCGCGGCCCCGGTCTGTGCAGGGTGAGTCTGTGCATGGTGAGTCTGGGCACGGTGACCACGTTCCTGGCGGCGTGGAACAGCTTAGCCGTGCTGGTGGTCCTCGGGCCCCGGCTGCACGTCTCGGTCGCGGAGCTGGTCGGGATCGCCGCCGCGTTCGACGCCGCCGCCGCGGTGGCCGTGGGCGCCGGCACGGTGTGGAGCAGGCGCGTCGGAAGCCGGGCGGCGCTCGCGTCCGGATCCGCGCTCTTCGCCCTGGCCTGCGCCGGCTGCGCGCTGGCCGCGGGCCCGCTGCCGCTGGTGACGGCCCGCGCGGTGCAGGGGATCGCGGCGGCGCTGATGGTCGCCGCGGCGTTCGAGGCGCTGTCCGGGCCGCCGGAGCCGGCCGTGTCCGGTGCCGGCGCAGAGTTCCAGACCGCGGGCTTGGGCGCGGCGCTGGTGTGCGGACCGCTGGCGGCCGGGGCTGTCGCGGCCGTGCATGGGTGGCGGTGGGCGTTCTGGACGGACGCGATCGTGGGGGCGGGGATCTGCTGCGTGGTCCTGGCCTGGGGCGCACACAATGACGACGCCGCCATCGCCGGTATAGATGGCGGTGTCGGTGGCGGTGGCGGTGACGCCGACCCGGAGCCCCGGCCCCGGGACCGTTTCGACCTGCCCGCATTGGCGTTCGCCGCGCTCGCCGTCGCGGGACCGGTCGGGGCGTTGACCGAGGCGGCGGCTTCGGGCTGGAGCGATATCAGGACTCTGGTGCTGCTGGCGGCCGGGCTGGCGGCGCTGGTGCCGATCCTGGTCTGGCAGACGCCGCCGGGCGCCTTGTACAGCCGGGCGTTCGTCGCGGCGCAGGTTGCCGACCTGTGCTTGTTCGCGGCCACCGCGGGCACGCTGTTCCTGCTCGCCGAGTACTTCCACGCGGTGGCCCGATCCGGGCCGCTGGGAGTGGGGCTGCGGATCGTGCCGTGGTCGGCGGCCCTGGCCGTGGCGCTGCCGGTTTCGGCCTCGGCGCAGGCCCCGGCGCGCGGTATGCGCAGGCTGATAGCGGCGGGGCTGGCGCTGGACGCGGTCGGGCTGCTCGGGCTGGCCGCCGCCGTCCGCGGCCGGCAGACCGGGTGGTGGCTGGCGGTGTCGCTGGTGCTCAGCGGTGCGGGGGTGGGGCTGGCGATGCCGGCCGCGCGGCGGGCCGCGGTCACCGTGGCCGGGCTGCGGCAGCCCGAGGGGGCCGTCGGCGGACTCGGGGCGGTGCGCTGGACCGGCGCGGGCCTGGGGATCGCGCTGCTCGGCGCGGTGCTGGCGGCGCGCGGCGGGATCGGGTCGGCGACGGCCGACCGCGGTGCCGGACCGGCGGTCGCGGCGGCGGCGCTGGTGGCAGCCGTCGGGGCCGCGGCGGCGTTGACGCTGCCGGTCCGGGAGTGTCCGCCGATGGTGCCGGTGTACTTCCGGCCCCAGCAGGGCGGACCGGGGCCTTCGGTCCGACGGAAGTAGAGCCCTGACTCTCAGCGTCGTCGCCGGAATCAGCGTGCGCATGTCCGAGAATGCGCTGCGCACCGGCACGGACCGGCCGCCGGCACATTCGAAGATGCCGCCCCCGCGCGCCCGGCGTGAGGCTGGGCGCCGACCCGTCAACGCGGCCGCTCCCCAGGAGGACACCATGACCAGCCAGACTCTCACCGAGCAGGACCAGGCCGCCGCGGCCGCGGTTCCGGCCCGCATCATCGAAGCCTGGTCCCACAACGACGCCGAGGCCTTCGCGAAGATCTTCACCGAGGACGGGACGATGATCCTGCCCGGCGTGTTCCGGCAGGGGCGCGAGGAGATCGGCGCGTTCATGGGGCAGGCGTTCGCCACCTTCCTGAAGGGCACCCGGGTGACCGGCGCGCCGATCGCGATCAAGCCGCTGGGCGCGGACACCGTGCTGCTGATCACCGCCGGCGGCGTGCTGCACCCGGGGGAGAAGGAGGTGGCCGCCGAGCGGGCCATCCGCGCGTCGTGGCTGCTGGCCCGGCAGGACGGGGAGTGGCTGCTGACGGCCTATCAGAACAGCCCGGCGAACCAGGCCGCCTGAGGGGTTCGGCGGGGACAGCCCGCGGTCGCCGGCGCCGGATCGGGCGCCGGTGGCGGCGGGCTGTTTCGCGTGCCCCGAGCCGCGTGAGCTTGCTCGGATCGCCCCCGCATTCCAGGAGATGCCGGGCATCGGCCCGCGCCGCCATTGTGCAGATAGGGCACCGCGCTCGCCGTGCCGATCCCCGTGAATCGTGCCGCCTGATGGAGGCTGTCCATGACCGATCCCGCCTACCGGGACACGCCGGCGACCGAGGTACAGCAAGGGCTGTGGTTGCTGCGTGCACTCGGCCAGGAGCCGGCGCCGCGGTGGCGCTCCTACCGGGTGGTCGGCGGCCTGGACGCGGTGGCGCTGACGGCGGCGTGGCGCGCGCTCGTGGACCGGTACGAGGCCCTGCGCTCGGCGCTGGTGCTGCGGGACGGGGTCCCGGTCCGCAGGGTCTGGGCCCGCGGCGGCCGGCCGGATCCGGCGTGCGCGCAGATGACGATCATCCGGCGCGGCCCCGAGGAGTACCACGTCCGGCTGACGGTCCCCATCGCCTTCGCCGACGAGGACTTCCTGGACACGCTGGTCGACGAGTTGTCTGAGCTGTGCGAGCTGCGCGCCGGTCGCGGGCCGAGGACTGTCATCGGCACGGTCGGTATCGATGGTCAGGATGCTGAGAAGCCCGAGGCCGCCGACGATCCCGAAGCCCCCGAGGCCGCCGATGATCCCGAGGCTCTCGCCTGGTGGGTCAATGCACTGACTCCGCTGCCGAGCGAACTCCCGCTGCCCGCAGACCGTCCGCGCCCCGAGCGAGCCTCCGGACGCTGGGGATCCGTCAGCGCCCCGGCCGACCCGGAACTCGGCCGAGCCGTCGCACACTGTGCCGAAGCCAGCAGCAGCAGCGCGTCCGTGGTGATGCTCACCGCGTTCCAGGTGCTCCTGCACCGCTACACCGGCGGCGACCGCGTCGCCGTCGCGGTGCCGGTCTCCCAGGGCCGCCCGGGCGCGCCGGCGAACGTGCTGATCCTCCCGGCCGACATCGCGCCCGGCCAGAGCTTCAAAGACGTCCTCGAACGCGGCACCACGCTCGCCGCCGAGGCGATGGCCCGGCGCCGCGTCCCGCTGGCCCGAGTGCTCGGGGCGCTCCCGGTGGTGCGCGAGGTACGCCGGGTTCCGCTCGGCGATGTCGTGTTCGACTACCGGGAACGGCCGCAGTCCGTGCTGGCCCTTCCCGGCGCGGTCGTCGAGCTCTATCCGCAGAACAGCGGCCCGGCGCCGGCCGATCTGGTGCTGCGGGTCGACGACGGCGGGAGCGGGCCGGCCGTCACCGTGCTCTACGACGCCGACCAGTTCGAGCCGGCCACCGCGGCGATGATGCTGCGGCAGTTCCGGACGCTGCTCCGGCACGCCGGCCGCGCCCCGGACACCGCCGTCGGCGAACTGACGCTCGACGGTCCCGCCGAAGCGGCGCGCGCCGCCGTCGAGGCGGACCGGCGGGCCGACGACGGCGCGCCCGGTTTCACGATCGTCGAGGCGGTCCGGCGGCGTGCGACGCAGGATCCTGATGCTCTGGCCGTCGACGGCCACGACGGGACGTTGACCTACCGCGCGCTGCACGCCGCCGCACTCGAGGTGGCAGAGGATCTGCGGGCCGCCGGAGTGCGGTCCGGGGACGCGGTCGTGGTCCGGATGCCGGTGGGAGTACGTCAGTATGCCGCGCTGCTCGGCGTCCTGGCCGCCGGTGCGCATCTGAGCTGGTTCGGCGTCGCCGACAGCGGGGAACGCGGCCGGGTCGTCGTCGGAGCGCTGAAGCCCGCGGCGATGCTGGTGGCCGGCGCGGCCGCGGCCGACTCGGCCGGCGCCGACGAACTCGTCGACTGGTACCGCGAGAGCATCGGCGGCCGGGTCGTCGCGGTGGAGGCGCCCGACCCGGCGCCGGATGTGGGTGCCGCGCCACCAGAGCTCCCGGCCCCGAGCCTCGCCGACCGCGCCTATGTCGCCTTCACCTCCGGCACCACCGGCGTCCCGAAGGGCATCGCGCACAGCCACGCCGCCCTGGCCCAGTTCGCCGCCTGGATGGCCGCCGAGTTCGAGATCGGGCCCGGCGTGCGCGTCGCGCAGTGGGTGGCCGCCGAGCACGATCCCGCCCTGGCCGAGACGTTCGCCGCGCTCGGAGCGGGCGCCACGCTGTGCCCGGTGCCGGAGAAGACCCGCGCCAACCCCGAACGGCTGCTGGACTGGCTGGCCGCCGAGCGCATCGGCGTGCTCCAGACGGTGCCGAGTTTCGGACGCGAGGTGCTGCGCGTCCTCGCCGGGCGCCATCGTGCCGACGGCCTGGGCGCGCTCAGAGTCCTGCTTCTCATGGGCGAAGCGCTGCCCGGCGAGCTCGCCGAGGGCCTCATGGCCGCGCTGCCGCTGGTCCGCGTGGCCAACCTGTACGGCCCGACCGAGACCGTCGCCGCGACCTGGCACCCGGTCCAGCGGCGAGCGGTCGGCCCGGTTCCCATCGGCCGCGCCATCCCGGGCCGGGGCGTGCTCGTCGTCGACGAGTCAGACCGCGTCTGCCCGGCCGGGGTCACCGGGGAGCTGGTGGTCACCGGTTCCTACGTCGCCGACGGCTACCTCGCCGCAGCCGACCAGATCGACACAGCCGACCCCGACCACCTCGCCGCAGCCGACCACATCGGCACAGCCCACGCCGCCTTCAAACCCCTGCCCGGCATCGACGCCCCCTGTTACCGCACCGGCGACCTGGCCCGCCGCCGCCCCGACGGCGCGCTGGAGTACCGGGGCCGCAAGGACAGCCAGGTCAAGCTCTACGGCAACCGGCTGGAGCTCACCGACGTCGAGGCGGCCCTGTCCGCGCACCCGACGGTCGCCGAGTGCGCGGTCGTCGCCGGTGCCGACCGCGACGGCCTGGCCGTCCGCCTGGTGGTCTGCGTCGTCCCGCGCCGCGGACCCGGCGGCGAGCCGCTGGGCGCCCCGGACCAGTGGCGCACCCACCTGCGGCGCCGTTTCGGCCGGGCCCTGCTGCCCGCGCTCTACCGCACCCTGGAGCGCCTGCCGCGCACCGTCACCGGCAAGGTGGACCGGCCGCGGCTGGCGCGCACCCTGGCCGCCGCCGAGCGCGACGCTGCGGCCCGCCGTCCCGCGGCCGGCACCGAGGCCGAGCTGGCCGCGATCTGGGCCGCCCTGCTCGGCGCCCCGCCGGAGCACGCCGACCAGGGCTTCTTCGCCGTCGGCGGCACCTCCCTGCTGGTCCCGCGGCTGCTGCACGAGGTGCGCGAGCGCCTGGCCGCCGAGGTGACCGCCGCCCAGTTCTACGCCCACCAGAGCCTGGCCGCGCTGGCCGCTCTGATCGACCGATGCAGATGAGATCGCAGCAGATGAGCTCGCAGCAGACGAGATCGAACCAGATGAAGGAGAACGCCGTGTCTTCGCCCATCAGCGCCCCAGCCGTCGCCACCCCGGTGGTCCTGGACGGCGAGAGCCTGGACATCCCGGCCGTCCGGCGCGTGGCCGAGCAGCGGGCCGAGGTCTCGCTGACCCCGCAGTCGCTGGCCAAGGCCGGCAAGAGCCGGGCCGTCTTCGAGGACGTGGTCCGGGCCGGGATCCCGGTCTACGGGGTCACCACCGGCTACGGCGAGATGATCTACATGCTCGTCGACCCCTCGCGCGAGACCGAGCTGCAGACCAACCTGGTGCGCAGCCACAGCGCGGGCGTCGGCCCGCACTTCCCCGAGGACCAGGCCCGCGCGATCGTCGCCACCCGGCTCAACGCCCTGGCCAAGGGCTACTCGGCGGTGCGCCCGGAGATCCTGGAGCGCCTGGCCCTGTATCTGAACACCGGCCTGATCCCGGCCATCCCGGAGATCGGCTCGCTGGGCGCCAGCGGCGACCTGGCCCCGCTGTCGCACGTCGCGGCCACGGTCATCGGCGAGGGCTACTTCCTGGGCCCGGACGGCCCGCGGCCGGTCGCCCCGGTGCTGCGCTCGCTCGGGATCACGCCGCTGGAGCTGAAGTTCAAGGAGGGCCTGGCGCTGATCAACGGCACCTCGGCGATGACCGGGCTCGGTGCGCTGGTCGCCGGCCGCGCGCTGGAGCAGGTGCGGCACGCCGAGATCGTCTCGGCGCTGCTGGTCGAGGCCGTCCGCGGGTCGATGGGGCCGTTCCAGCCCGAGGGCCACGACATCGCCCGGCCGCACCCCGGCCAGATCGACACCGCGGCGAACATGCGGGCCCTGCTGCGCGGCAGCGGACTGACCGTGGAGCACGCGGACCTGCGGCGCCAGGTCGCCGCGGCCAAGGGCGACGGGGACGTCACCCGGACCGAGATCTACCTGCAGAAGGCGTACTCGCTGCGGGCCATGCCGCAGGTGCTCGGTAGCGTCCGGGACACCCTGACGCACGTGTCGGCGCGGGTGCAGACCGAACTGAACTCCGCGAACGACAACCCGCTGTTCTTCGAGGACCACGAGGTCTTCCACGGCGCGAACTTCCACGGCCAGCCCGTGGCCTTCGTCATGGACTTCACCACCATCGCCCTGACCCAGCTCGGGGTGCTGGCCGAGCGGCAGCTCAACCGGGTCCTGAACCGGCACCTGAGCTACGGCCTGCCGGAGTTCCTGGTGGCCGGCGACCCGGGCCTGAGCAGCGGCTACGCCGGCGCGCAGTACCCGGCCACGGCGCTGGTCGCCGAGAACCGGACGATCGGCCCGGCCAGCACCCAGAGCGTGCCGTCCAACGGCGACAACCAGGACATCGTCAGCATGGGCCTGATCGCGGCCCGCAACGCGCGCCGGGTGCTGGCCAACAACCAGTACATCCTGGCCGTGGAGTTCCTGGCCGCGGCCTCGGCGGTGGACGTCTCCGGCCGCTACGAGGGCCTGGGCCCGGCCGGCCGCGCCGCCTACGACGCGGTGCGCTCGCTGGTGCCGCCGCTGAACCAGGACCGGTACATGGCCGACGACATCGAGACCGTCGCCGCGGCCCTGACCCGCGGGGAGTTCATCGCCGCCGTCGAGAACTGCGGCGTCGAACTGCGCTAACGCGCGCTGAGCAGGAGGGCAGGAGAGCAATGGCCACTCGGCCGATGACCGGCGAGGAGTACGTGGACAGCCTGCGCGACGGTCGCGAGGTCTACGTCTACGGCGAGCGCGTCAAGGACGTCACCACGCACCCGGCGTTCCACAACCCGGTGCGCATGACCGCCCGGCTTTACGACGCGCTGCACGACGAGCGCCACCGCGACGTCCTGACCTGTCCGGTCGACGGCGGCGGCGAGGGCTACACCCACCGCTTCTTCACCACGCCGCGCAGCGCCGAGGACCTGGTCGCGGCCCAGGGCGCGATCGCGGCGTGGGCCCGCCTGAGCTACGGCTGGATGGGCCGGAGCCCCGACTACAAGGCCTCCTTCCTCGGCACGCTCGGCGCGAACGCCGACTTCTACGCCCCCTTCGCCGACAACGCGCGGCGCTGGTACCGGGAGTCGCAGGAGAAGGTCCTGTACTGGAACCACGCGATCGTGCACCCGCCGGTGGACCGCGACCGGCCGCCGGACGAGGTCGCCGACGTGTTCGTGCACGCCGAGAAGGAGACCGACGCCGGGCTCGTGGTCAGCGGCGCCAAGGTGGTGGCCACGGGCTCGGCGCTGACGCATTACAACTTCATCGCGCACTACGGCCTGCCGGTCCGCAAGCGCCAGTACGCGCTGGTGGCCACGGTGCCGATGGACGCCCCCGGGCTGAAGCTGATCTGCCGGCCCTCCTACAGCGCCACCGCCGCGGTGGCCGGCAGCCCGTTCGACTATCCGCTGTCCTCGCGCCTGGACGAGAACGACACCATCCTGATCATGGACAAGGTGTTGATCCCCTGGGAGAACGTCTTCATCTACGGGGACCTGGGCAAGGTGCAGATGTTCACGGCCCGCTCCGGATTCCCGGAGCGGTTCACCTTCCACGGCTGCATCCGCCTGGCGGTGAAGCTGGAGTTCCTGGCCGGGCTGCTGTCCAAGGCCCTGGCGGTCACCGGGACCCGGGACTTCCGGGGCGTGCAGAGCCGGCTGGGGGAGGTGCTGGCCTGGCGGAACCTGTTCTGGGGGCTGGCCGACGCCGCGGCGCGCAACCCGGTGCCGTGGAAGGACGGCGCGGTGCTGCCGAACCAGGACTACGGGATGGCGTACCGCTGGTTCATGCAGGTGGGCTATCCGCGGATCCGCGAGATCATCTTGCAGGACGTGGCCAGCGGGCTGATCTACGTGCCCTCCAGCGCCGAGGACTTCCGCAACCCGCAGACCCGGCCGTATCTGGACAAGTACGTGCGCGGCTCCGGCGGGGTCACGGCGGTGGAGCGGGTCAAGCTCATGAAGCTGCTGTGGGACGCGGTCGGCAGCGAGTTCGGCGGGCGGCACGAGCTGTACGAGCGCAACTACTCGGGGAACCACGAGAACACCCGGGTCGAGCTGTACATGGCGCAGCTGGCGTCCGGCCAGCTGCGCGGCTACGAGGCGTTCGTCGAGCAGTGCCTGGCCGAGTACGACCTGGACGGCTGGACGGTGCCGGACCTGGAGTCCTTCTCCGATCTCAGGTCCTTGACCAATCGACCCTGATTCGCTTTCTCACGAGAGGTAGGCCCTTTCATGTCCGAAACGATCGCCCCGTCGCGGCGGGAACTGCTCGGCCGCGCCACGGACCTGGTCCCGCTGCTGGCCAAGAGCGCGCCCTGGATCGAGGAGAACCGCCGCCTGCCCGAGGACGTGGTGGGCGCGCTCACCGACTCCGGGCTGCTGAAGATGCGGGTGCCCAAGCACTTCGGCGGCTACGAGTCGCCGATGCGCACCGTCGCCGACGTCGTGTCCGAACTGTCCCGCGGTGACGGCTCCACCGGCTGGACCAGCGCTGTGTGGGCGATCAGCGCCTGGATGGCCGGGATGTTCCCGGACGAGGTCCAGGAGGAGGTCTTCGCCGACCCGGACGTGCGGATCAGCGGCATCCTGAGCCCCAGCGCGGTCGGCGTCCCGACGGACGGCGGCGTCGTGCTGAACGGCAAGTGGGCGTTCAACACCGGCAGCCGCCAGAGCGCGTGGAACACCAACGCGGCCGTCCGGGCCCATCCGGACGGCTCCTACGAGCCCATCATGGTCCTGATCCCGCTGGCCGACCTGACCGTCGTCGACGACTGGCACACCGCCGGCATGCGCGGCTCGGGCAGCGTGAGCACGGTGGCCCAGGACCTGTTCGTCCCCGACGCGCGCATCCTGTCGATGCCCCCGATCCTGGCCGGCGTCCACCAACTCGGCCGCAACGCCGCCAGCCCGGTGTACCAGGCCCCGTTCATGCCCACCGCCTGCACCACGGTCGCCTCCGTCGCCCTGGGCCTGGCCCGCGCCGCCCGCGAGGCCTTCCTCGAGCGCCTGCCCGGCCGCAAGATCACCTACACCGCCTACGAGAACCAGGCCGAGGCCCCCATCACCCACCTGACCACCGCCGACGCCGTGACCCGCATCGACGAGGCGGAGTTCCACGTCATGCGCGCCGCCGGCATGCTCGACGACAAGGCCGCCGCCGGCCAGACCTGGACCCTGGAGCAGCGCGCGAAGGCCCGCCTGGACCTGGGCGCCGCGACCCAGCGCTCGAAGGAGGCGGTGGACCTGCTGAACTCCGAGAGCGGCGGCTCCTCGGTGTACTCGACGGTGCCGATCCAGCGCATCCAGCGCGACATGCAGACCCTGTCACTGCACGCGATCATGCACCCGGCGACGAACCTGGAGCTGTACGGGCGCGTGCTGTGCGGGCTGGAGCCGAACACGCATTACATCTGAGGCGCGAACGGGAGTGCCGCCGCACCGGCTGGAGAGCCGGTGCGGCGGCGTGCGCTGGTGCGGTTTGTTTGTGGGCTGACAGGCGCAGGCGTTTTCTGACGGCTTCGCGCGGGGTTGGCGGGATCCGTTGGTGGCGCGGGTCGGGGGTGGTGCTGGTTTCGCGGGGCGGCGGTGGTGTGGGTAGGTGGGCGGGTCTACTGCGACAGTCAAATGCGACAGTCAAGGGCTTACAAGCGCCTCCGGCGGCGCCTGCGCGGCGAGCGGCCTCGGCTCGGAGGGATCACCAGACCCCGCGTGGGCTGCGGTCTGAGTGTTGGTCGCCTCTGTCCCGGATCCCTCGTCGCTGACGGCGCCGTAAACGGAATCATCCCGGCCTGGCGGTATCAAGTCGGATCACACGCTGCTGTGGTGCGGTTTCGTCCGACTTGACACCGCCAGTCCGGAATGATTGGCAGGGCCCGCCGACAGCGACGAGGGATCCGGGACAACCCCGCCTGTGGGAAGGGTCCCCGCGCCTCGTGCCAGTCACGTTGCCGCAGCGTGTGCGAACAGAGTGGACCGAGTCCACACCACAGGCGGGGGTTGTCCCGGATTCCCCGTCGCTTCGGCGGTGCTTGCACAACCATCCCGGCCTGGGTGGTGTCCAGCCGGACGGAACCGGTGGCCAGCAACAGTGATCCGGCTTGATACCGCCCAGGCCGGGATGGTTCCCTCCGGGTGACGAAGCGGCGGGGAATCCGGGACACAGGCGACCACAAGCAACGACCGCCGCCCGACTACGCGGCCCCCCATCCCCGGAGCCAGGCCGCTCGCCGCGCAGGCGCCGCCGGAGGCGCTCTTCAAGCTCTTGACCTTGCCCTTGACTGTCGCAGTTGCCCTTGACTGTCGCAGTAGAGCCGCCCACCTACCCACACCACCACCGCCCCGCGAAACCAGCGCCACCCCCGACCCGCGCCACCAACGAATCCCGTAAACCATGCGCGAAGCCGTCAAGAAACGCCTGTAAGTCACCACCCCAGCCGCACCCGCACGAGGAACTGACCCACACAGAGGTCAGCGGCGCCCTTTTTGGGGCTTCGAGCAACCACCCCGCAGCGCCCCCTCAAGCCGTCCAGACCCCCGCCGCCCCCGGCTCAAAGCCGAACCCCAGCCGGGGCACCGGATGCGCGCCGCCCCGGTCGAACTCCGGGAGCGCCAGCAGGATCGGCAGGTCCATCACCTCGGCGGGCCGCATTTCGATGTCCGCGTCGACGCAGCCTTCGCCGTGGCGGACCACGGCGCGCGCCGTTCCCACCGCCAGTCGCTGCGGTGCCAGGGGGACCGCGGCGGCGCGGATGTGCCAGTCGCCGGCGGGTACCGCGCAGAGGCGGTAGCGTCCGGGTGCGTCGAGGACGTCGCGGGCGACCGGGCCGCCGCGGACGATCGGGCCGGTGAAGGCGCCCACGTAGATGCGCATGCCGGGGGTCTCGTCCGGTACTCGGACCAGCCCCTGCATCCCTCCGGGGCGCACAGCGGGACGCTGCGTGGACATCAGGGACCGGCGGGATGCGCCATGCAGTGCCAGACGCCGGTAGCGCTCCGGCGGGGCGCCTACGCGGGCGGTGAAGCGGCGGCTGAATGTCCGAGGGCTGCGATAGCCGGTCTCGAACGCCACGTCCGCCACGCTCATCGAGGTCTCCGCCAGCAGCCGCTTGGCCTGGTACAGGCGGATCGCGGCGAGGAAGCGGGCCGGGGAGGTGCCGGTCTGGGCCCGGAACGCCCGGGACAGGCGCAGCGGGCTCAGGTCCGCGCAGTGCGCGACGGTGGACAGGGAAAGCGGTTCACGGTGGTGGTCCCACAGCGTCACGATCGCGCGCTCGACGGCTGCCCGGACGGCCGGGTCGCAGGAATGAGTGGTCTCGGCGCTGGGCATCCCGTCTCCGGTCGGAGGCGCCGACTGGGTCCCCGAGATCGTCAGCCGGCGCCGGAGGTGGCGCTTTATCAGGGCAAATCACTTGAGGCGGAGCGTAGTCAGGTGACACGCCTTTGGCAACGTGTAGCCCCCGGTGTATCAGGATCCTGCGGAACCCGCCAGCCGCACCGCCTGCTTCCACGACGCCTCGCGCGCAGCCGTGGCCCCGTCCGGGCTCGGCGCGCCGTAGCGCACGTCGATGCCCCGCTCGCGTGCCGCGCGCACGATGCCGGGCATCGCCCGCTCGGCCAGGGCCGCGATGGTGAAGGCCGGGTTGACCAGCAGCGCGCCGGGGACCGCGGAGCCGTCGGTGACGAAGATGCCCGGGTGCCCGCGCAGCTCGTGCGAGTCGTCCAGGGCCGAGGTGGCCGGGTCGTCGCCGATCCGGCAGGAGGCCAGCGGGTGCACGGTGTAGGCGCCGACGACCTCGTTGGTCCAGGGCCGCACCTTCGCCAGGCCGTCCTTCTCCAGCACCCGCTTGATCTCCGCGTCTGAAAGTTCCCAGCCGTGCAGCGTGTTCGCCGTCGGGCGGTAGGTCAGCGGGCCGAACCCGAGCATCTGCTGGGAGAAGCGGGTGGCGTTGCCGGTCGGCGGCGGGGGGCCGAAGACGCCCTCGTTGTCGTCCTCGCTGGTGGTGAAGATGGTCAGCCAGGACTGCCAGCGTTCGACGATCTCCTTCTTGCGCGGTCCGAACCAGGCCGGCACGGCGCTGTCCGGATCAGGGGTCTGAGCCAGGATCGTGCCCAGGCCCGGCGGGAAGTACAGCTGCTCCAGGGAGAAGCGCTCGAACTCCGGCTTGGCCGCGTCCAGGTCGTCCCAGGAGGCCACGGTCGGCCCCTTGCCGATCTGGTTGGCCGCGTAGGCCAGGCCGTCGCCGCGGTCCAGGCCCAGCACCTCGCGGGCCCGGTCCTCGTCGATGATCGCGGTGTTCAGGCGCTCGCCGTTGCCGGAGAAGTAGCGGCCCACCGCGTGCGGCATCCGGCCCAGCGCCGGCTCCGAGCGCTGCAGGATCACCGGCGTGGCCCCGGCCCCGGCGGCCAGCACCACGATCTTGGCCTGGATGGTGCCGCCGCCGGTGACGACGCGGTAGTCCACGTCGTGCACGGTGTTGTACGAGATCTGATACGAGCCGTCCTCGGTACGCGCGATCTGCTGCACCTCGTGCAGCGGCCGGATCTGCGCGCCGTGCGACACCGCCGCCGGCAGGTAGTTCAGCAGCATGGAGCGCTTGGCGTCGAACCGGCAGCCGGCCAGCATCCAGTTGCAGTTGGTGCACAGCTCCCGGTCGATCGCCGCCGGCACCGGGTTGGCGGTGCGGCCTGCGTGCGCGCACGCCGCGGCCCACAGCCCGCCGGAGTAGGTGGCGTCGTTCCAGCCCAGCTGGCTGATCGGCAGTGCCTCGGCGACCCGGTCGTACCACGGCTCCAGCGTGTCCCGGGTCAGCGCCGCCGGCCACATCCGCCGCCCGATCGACCCGCGCCGCTCGAAGACGAACCGGGGTGCGCGCGGCATCGCGGCGAAGTACACGACGCTGCCGCCGCCGACGCAGTTGCCGCCCAGCAGGCTCATCCCGTTGCCGATGACGAAGTCGAAGATGCGGGTCCCGGAGGCCCCGAAGCGGAAGTCCTGGTCGAAGTCCTCGCCGGTGAGCCACGGACCGCGCTCCAGCACCACCACCCGCGCCCCGCCGGCGGCCAGGTGGTAGGCGGCGATGGCGCCGCCGAAGCCGCTGCCGACGACCAGGACGTCGGTCTGCTCCACGGTGCTCATGCCGGGCTCCCGGTGGCGGTGGTGTGCGGATGCAGCGGGGCCAGCGGCCGCCGGTAGGAGAAGTCCGGGAAGCGCCACAGCCCGTCGGCGTCGGGGCGGCTGTAGCCCAGCGCCGTCAGACCGGGGTGGCCGTCGGCCAGGGCCTGCGCGGTGCTCAGGTGCGCGCCGGTGTCGAAGGCCATGTTGCTGAAGATCGCCAGGCCCACCCACAGGAACTTCTCCGGGTTCCCGGGCCGCACCAGGTCGGCGATGAGCATCGCGCGGTGCCCGGCCGGCAGCGCCACGAACGCCGGGACCTCCGGATCGGGCTCCAGGCGCAGCTCGTCGCGGTAGGCCTCGGCGTGCTTGTTCAGCGCCTCGACCAGGTCCGGCAGCGCCTCGGCCAGGCCGCCGGCGTCGGTCCGCATGAGGTCCACGGCACCGGCGGCCACGGCCCCGCCGCCGGCGGCGGTCCCGGCGATCGCCCGGTCCCCGGGGAATCGCTTCTCACCGGGCACGATCGTGTCGGCGAACGCCTCCAGCGTCATCGTCTGCACCAGTTCGTCAGCCATGGGTGGTTTCACGAGGATTCCTCCTGTCATCACGGTCGTGTTCATTGTCGAAGGGGTCCGGCGGGCGGGCGTCTTCGCTCGTGCGCTCAGCCGGGCCCACCGGTGCACACCGGACGAAAACCGCACGGACCGAGAAGGCGGGCAAATCAGATGGCGAGCATGCTGGAACACGTCCCGCGGCACGGCGGGGGCGCCGGAGGCGGGCATGGTCGGGCGCGCGCCGGGGATGACAAGGAGAAATCAGAACTCATATCAGAACTCAGATTCACTCCGATTCACTCAGATTCACTCCGATTCACCGTCCGCCGTGCGTGGACACCGCCGAAGACCACCGGTCTACCTAATGGGGCACGCGATGAACGACGCCATCACCCGGGCCGCCGAGCGGGCCATCACCACGATGCACGAACGACTGAGCGAGCCGGTCACCGTCGACGACATGGCCCGCGCCGCGATGTTCAGCAAGTTCCACTTCACCCGCATGTTCCAGCGCGCCACCGGGGTCTCCCCGGCCCGGTTCCTGTCGGCGCTGCGGCTCCAGCGGGCCAAACACCTGCTCACGTCCACCACCATGACCGTCGTGGACATCAGTGTCCTGGTGGGCTACAACAGCGTGGGCACCTTCAGCTCCCGCTTCAGCCGCAGCGTCGGACTCTCCCCGACCGAGTACCGGCGCCTGGGCGGGCACACCGACCGCATCCGCGTCTCGGAGCCGCGCGGCACCACCTCCGACGCCGCCACCGTCAGCGGCGTGATCGAGGGGCACGACGAGCGCCGCGGCCGGGTCTTCGCCGGCCTGTTCCCCGAGTGCGTGCCCGAGGGCCGCCCGGTCTGCTGCACGATCCTGGACGAGCCGGGCCCCTACCGCTTCGACAACGTCCCCACGGGCCGCTGGTACCTGCTGGCGCAGTCCGCGGTGGAGGACGACGGCTCGGTCCGTGCGGGGCGGGTGGCACGCCTGGGCACGGAGCCGCAGCGGAGCGCGGACTCGCCGGTGTGGGTCGGCACGCTCGGCCCCATCATCATCCGCCGCGGCGTCGAGCAGCACGTCGTCGACCTGCCGCTGAAGCCGGCCGGCATGCTCGACCCGCCGGTGCTGCTCGCGCTGCAGGCGGCGCGGCGGGAGGCGGTCGAGCGGGTCGCGGAGCGGTCCGGCGAGCGGGTCGGGGCCGGAGTCGGGGCCGGAGTCGGGTAGTCGTGCGTAGGAATCCGGCCGGGCGTTCGTGACGCCCGGCCGGATTTCGTTCCGGTCACGGGGCGCTCAGGCCGATGCGATGTCCTGTTCTGGAGCCGCCGCAGTGTCCTGCTCCGGAACCGTCGGAGCCGCCGGGCCTGCCGGAGCCGCCGAAGTCTCCACACCCACCGGCACCGGCCCGAGATCGCGAATCAGCAGCCTGGCGATCAGCGCCGTCCCGACGCAGATCACCGCGCACGCCAGCGCGACCACGGCCATCGCCGTGGTGAACGCCGTCCCGGCCGTGTGCCGCAGCGCCTCGGCCGCGTCGTGCGGCAGCCCGGCGGCGATGCCGTCGGCCACGGCCACGTTCTTGCGCGCCTGGCCGGCGTCGACGCCGGGGATCGCGTGCAGCGCGGCGGCGGAGACCCGGTGCCGGTATACCGCCGCGCCGAGGCTGCCGAGCAGGGCCAGGCCGAGGGTCGAGCCGAAGACCGTCGAGGTCTCCGACAGCGACGCCGCCGAGCCGGCCTTCTCCTGCGGCACCGACCCGACGACGATGCCCGTGCCCTGCGCGTAGGTCGGGCCCACGCCGAGCGCGGCGAGGGTGTAGCACAGGACCACCGCGGCCAGCCATCCGGTCATCGCGGCCTGCGTGATCACCAGGTACGCGGCCGCCGAGAGGGCGGCGCCGATGATCATCGTGGTCGCCGGGCGGAACCACTTCAGCAGCACCGCCGACAGCGCGGTGCCGACCGCGAACCCGAAGCCCGTCGGCGCCTGGAGCAGGCCCGCGGCGCCCGGCGAGACGTCCGCGACGCTCTGGATCCACTGGCTGCTCATGATGCCCATGCCGGCCAGTGCCAGCGAGCTCAGGGACATCACCAGCAGGACCCCGGTGAACTCCCGCCGCCGGAACAAGCCGATGTCGATCATCGGATGGGCCAGGGCGCCCTGCCGTCGCACGAACAGCACCCCCACCACCAGGCCCGCCACGATCGCCGCGCCGGCCGGCACCGGGTTCGCCGCACCGCCCGCGGCGAACTCCTTGACGCCCCACACGACCGGCAGCACGGCGCCCAGCGACATCAGGACGCTGAGGTAGTCGAGCCGGCCGGCGTCCGGATTCCGGAACTCCGGCAACGCCTTCGGCCCCACCGCCAGCAGCAGCACCATCACCGGCACGCCGAGCAGGAACACCGAGCCCCACCAGAAGTACTCCAGCATGACCCCGCCGATGACCGGGCCCAGCGCCGTACCGCCGAACAGGCACGTCGACCAGATCCCGATGGCCTGCTTCTGCTGCTTGGGGTCGTGGAACATGGTGCTGATCAGCGCCAGCGTCGACGGCGAAAGCGACGCGCCGGCCACACCCAGCAGCGCCCGAGCCGCGATCAGCTCGGTGCCGTTGGTGGAGTAGGCGGCAAACAGCGACGTGAGGGTGAAGAAGGTCGCGCCGATCAGCAGCAGCCTGCGACGCCCCACTCGGTCCCCGAGCGTCCCCATCGTCGGCAGGAACCCGGCCAGCATGAAGCCGTAGATGTCGGTCACCCACAGCTGTTGGGCACCGGTGACCCCCAAGTCGGAGCTCAGATGCGGCAGAGCCAGGAACAAGGCGCCGATGTCCATGGCGACCAGCAGCGCCGGCAGGGCCAGGACCGCCAGGCCCACCCACTCCTTGCGCCCGGCCCGGGCGACGGCCGCCGGCGCCGGGGTTCCCGAAGCAGCTCCCGAAGTCGCGTCTTGCATGAGACGTCCTTTCTCCGCGCCCGGGGCTGCGTGCTTGGCAGCACCCGCATGAGCATCGTCATGCCGTGGTGCGCGGTGGCCGTCTCCGAAGATGCGGACCCCGGCGGGTCCGGCAATCGGGGAGGTGCCGCCTGTCGGGCGCGCGGGGAGGCTTGGGGAAGCAGACCTTTGAGGAGCGCGGCATGACGAGGACCGCTCGTGCGGCCGAAGTGGCGATCGAGGTGTGGTTGCCGCACCATTGCTCGGACCCGCTCTCCGTTGACGGGATCTGGAATCTCGCGGCGTCGTTCCACGAGCTACACCCCGAGTACGTGATCAACATCCGGGAAGGCGATTCCGGCACAGGCCGCAGGCCGACGTTGGTGCAGTATCCGTACCCTGCGACCCAGCAGGCCCGAGACATGCGCTCGGAATCCGGCGGCCCGCTGTTCGTGCCCGTCCACGACGCGATCGACGGCCGCCAGGAGATCCTCGGGCACCCCGTCGTCACCGCCGACATCCTGGCGGCGGCGCGCGCCGCGTACTCCTACGACGGAGTACTGCTGGCCGTCCCGACGCTGATTTCCACGACGCTCCTGTACGCCAACACCCGCCTTCTGGAGGCAGCCGGCGTGACGCGCCTGCCGCAGACCTGGAACGAGGTCGAGGGTGCGTGCGAGGCGGTGCGCGGCGTGCCCGGCGTTCGTCATGCCATCGCCTGGCCGAACCACGGCGAGATCTTCCAGCAGGCGGTCGCCCAAGCCGGCGGTCTTCTCGCCGACCACGGCAACGGCCGCCGGGGCCGCGCGGAGAAGATGCTCTTGGACTCCCCGGAGATGCTGGCCTTCGTCGGCTGGTGGCGCCGTATGCACCGCCAAGGGCGCTACCTTTACGCGCGGCAGGATTGGCAGGACACCTTCACCGCCTTCGCGGAGCAGGAGGTCGCCTTCATCCTCGGATCCTCAGCCGAGGCCGACCGGCTTTCGCTCGCGGGGCGCGAGCACGGCTTCGAGGTCGCGGCCGGCCGGATGCCCTACAGCGGGAGGTTCCCCTTTGCCGGCAACAGTGTCGGCGGGGACGCGATCTGGCTGACGGATGGCTTGGCGCCGGCCGTCAGGGACGGCGCGCTGGCGTTCCTGCAGTACCTGATGGCGCCGGAGCACGCGGCGCGGCGCCGCACGCCGCCGGCCGTCGCCCTGGACCAGCTGGCCGCCTCCGACCGCTCCCCGGCGGCGCTCGGGGCCCTGATCGGCGAGGCCGACCGCATCCAGGACACCATGGCGCGTGCGATGCGCGACGTGCTGCTCGGCGAGGAGGACCCGGCCTGGCGCTTCGCGGCGGCCAATGTCGAGGCTCAGCGGCTGCTGGACGAGTACAACGAACGGTGCCGCGCTCATCGCGCTTGACGGCCGTCAGTTGTTGACCAAAGCCTGCACCGCCGATTCGACGTCGGACAGCGTCAGCTTGGCGTGGAAGGACGACGGTCCCGATCCGTTGTCCGTTTCGATGGAGTCCGGGCAGGTCGAGGGGTCGCCGTCGATCTCCTTCGGTGACAACACCTGCGTCCCGGTCTGCGCCGCGTAGACAGTGAGGGTGTACTGCTCGTTCTTCAGGGGCACATCCACTCCTCCCTCGTAGTCGCAGTTCCCGATCGTGGCATCGGTCTTGACCCCGGTGACGCAGGCGACGAGCTGGACGTCGGCCGCGTTCGCGGGGATCCACTGGCCGTACTCGTCGTCCAGGACCCCGGCATTGTCGCTGACTCCTGCGAAGCCGCCGGAGCCGCCTTCGAAATCGATGGGATGCGGGCCGTTGCCCGGGTTGTAGGACGCGGCGCGGGAAGCCGGGTGCCCGCCGCACACCGCGGAGTAGCCGAGCCCGTGTTCGGGCAGGTGGATCGTGGAGATGGCGGCGCCGCCGAGCACCACGGCGGCGAAGGCGGCGCCTTGCAGGACGGCCCACCGGTGCCGCTGCCGCGAGCGCTGCTGGACCTCGGCAGCCTCGGCCATGATGTCGTCCGCCACCAGGTCGGCGGCCTCCTCCGCCTGCGGCGTGCCCTGGTTGGGGTTGGTCGCGGCGATCACCCGGTGGGCGGCGGTCGCGTCCGCCACGAGCCCCCGGAACCATTCCTTGGCGATCCTGCCCTTGGCCGCGTCCTTGAAGAAGGCGTTGATGACGACGACGCCTCCGACGTGGCCGTATGAGTGGAGCGCCGCCCACCGCGCGTTGACAGTGCCCTTCCCCGTGTTCGCGAAGATGCCGGCAGCGGTGATGGCCAGTGGCGGGTAGTCCGCCTGTTCCCCCGCCTCGAGCTGCGCGCGGCCCCGGTCGAACGCGCGCAGCTGCAACTCGGCGTCGACGAGCTGCTGCAATCGGTCCATCCCCGAGACCCGCCGCAGCATGATCCGGCCGTCCGTCCCCGTCAGATCCGGCGCGTCGGCGAGGCCTGTTTCCTCCAGGGCGTCCTCCTGCGGCAGGATCGCCATGTCGGCCGCGCCCCGCCACGAGTAGTGCGCCTCGTCCCAGCGCACGGACCGTCGCTGTCGGCCGAGGCAGCAGACGAGCCCGTGCTCGTACACCACGACGCACTCGGGCGTGCCGCTGTACCGCCAGAGCCCGATCCCCACCAGCAGGGCTGCGACGAGGACGAGGGCCGGCAGGTGCCAACCCAGCAACCCGATGGTGATCGCGACGGCCATCACCACGAGCGTGAGCGGCCACAGAATCAGTGCCCTGGTGGCGCGCCGCCAGAAGACGGCCTTGCGCGCCCCGAGCTCCCGCTGCTGAGCCAGCGCCGTGACGGCCGGGGGCACCCCGACGGTGAAAGTGACGGACATCCTGGCGCCCCCTGGCGGGTAACTATGACCTCTGCGATAGTCCGCTGAGGATTCAACCAGCGCCTGTTCCGCCTGTCCATCGACTCCGGGCACACGCCGGTGAGAAGGCAACCGGCAACCCTCGCCGGTCAGGGAAGCCGGACCGAAAGCCCGTGGTGGAACACGTCGAGCGGATCATAAGCCTGCTTCGCCCGCTGCAACCGCGGATAGTTCTCCTTGAAATACAAGGCCGACCAGTCCAGCCCCGAACGATTCCACTCCGGGTCGGCCAGGTCGGTGTCGGGGTAGCCGATGTAGGAACCGTCGTTGATCGCGTCCGGGACCGGCACGCCGCCGGAATGCGCGTAGACGTCGCGGTAGTAGTCGCGCACCCAGGCCAGGTGGCGCTCGTCGTCGGCCGGGTCGGTCCAGCAGCCGGTGCTGTAGGAGGCCTTGAGGATGCAGTCGCGCTGCGCCACCGCCGTGGCCTCCGGCGCCACGGCGCCCACCTGGCCGCCGAATCCGGTCACCACCAGGCAGCCCATCGGGTTGTCGTAGTCCGTCGACGACAGGTGCCGGTAGATCGCGGCGATCTGCGCGTCGGAGAAGCCGCGCCGCAGGTAGCCCGCCTTGTTCTTGTAACGTCCGGCCGGGTCGCTGGGCCAGCTGTAGGACGGCAGCCAGGTGTCCAGCCACGGGGCGGTCTCGGTGGTATCGGTAGTCTTGGCGGTATCGGTGGTCTCGGCGGTCGCCGACATCGGCGCGGCCTGGATGCCGCGGGCGATGGCCTCGGTGTGGCTGTGCAGGATCTCCGCGGCGTCCGGTGCGTCGTCGGGGATCACCGAGGTCAGCATGAGCATCGTGCCCGAGCGGTGGGTGATGATCAGGTTGCTCCACAGCGCGGTCGCCGGCGCGCCGGGCTTGCTGTTCTCCTCGTACCAGGTGCAGTAGTTGCGCAGCAGGGTGGTGAAATCGGCCTCGGAGACCGCGTCCCAGGACCACATGGTGTCGCGCCGGAGCACGGCGCGCGGGGCGCGGGGGAGCTGGCGGGACGGCTCGGCGTCCGGGGTCCCCGGTGTGCGCAGCCAGTACTTGGTGACGACGCCGAAGCTGCCGCCTCCGCCGCCGGTGTGCGCCCACCACAGGTCGTGGTGCGGATCGCCGGGGTCGCTGGTGCCCACCACGACGCGCGCCCGGCCGTCCGCGCCGACCACGACCGCCTCGACCGCCGCGAGGTGGTCCACGACCAGGCCGTCGCGCCGGGACAGCGGGCCGTAGCCGCCGGCCGCGATGTGCCCGCCGGCGGCGACCTCGAAGCAGGTGCCGGCCGGGATGGTCACGCCCCAGCCGTCGTGCAGGGTGCGGTAGACGTGGTCCAGCCGGGCGCCGGGTTCGACCACGAAGGCGTCGCGGGCGGGGTCGTGGCCGACGTGGTCCAGGGCGGACAGGTCGATCAGGATCCTGACGTCCGGGTGCGCGGTGAAGTCCTCGAAGCAGTGGCCGCCGCTGCGGACGGCGACCCGCCGGCCGGAGTCCACCGCCTCCTGGACCGCGGCCCGGACGTCGTCGGCGTCGCGGGCCAGCCGGATCTGCTCGGGGCGGCCCACGAAACGGTGGTTGTAGCCCTCGACGAGGGCGGGGTAGCGGGGGTCGTCGCGGGTGACGACGGCGGCGGTCGGGTCCGTCATGGCGGCCTCCTCGGCGGTTCGGGCGGTGCTTGATCCGGTGCTTGATCCGGTGCTTGATTTGATGCTTGATCCGGTGCTTGAACTGCTGCGCGGTCCCTGCCCCGACCGTGCCACCGGCCCGCCTCCGGGGGCATCTCGCCGTGTGCGCTCGCGCATGTCCCGGCGGGCCGTGCGGCCCCGCGCATATACAATGAGCTGGTGCGTTCCGACCAACGGCTGGAAAGCTTGCTCGCGGAGCTCAGGCCCTCGGTCCTCGGCGCGCTGGTCCGGCGCCACGGGCAGTTCGACGGCTGCGAGGACGCGGTGCAGGAGGCGCTCGTCTCCGCCGCCACGCAGTGGCCGGCCGAGGGCGTCCCGGACAACCCGCGGGCCTGGCTGCTCACCGTGGCCGGCCGCCGCCTCACCGACTACTGGCGCAGCGACCAGGCGCGCCGCACCCGCGAGGTGACGGTCGCGACGATGGCGCCGGCGGAGTCCGCGCTGGCCCCGGCCCCGGACGACGACGAGCGGGTCTCGGCCGACGACGACACCCTGATGCTGCTGTTCCTGTGCTGCCACCCGGCCCTGACCCCGTCCTCGCAGGTGGCGCTCACCCTGCGCGCGGTCGGCGGCCTGACCACCGAGGAGATCGCGCAGGCCTTCCTGGTCCCGCAGACCTCGATGACCCGCCGCATCTCCCGCGCCAAGCAGCTGATCAAGGACGCGGGCATGACGTTCCGCATGCCGCCGGAGGAGGAGCGCGCCGAGCGCACCCGCGCGGTCCTGCACGTCCTGTACCTGATCTTCAACGAGGGCTACGCCGCCACCGCGGGGGAGGACCTGCTGCGCCCGGACCTCACCGCCGAGGCCATCCGCCTGACCCGCCAGGCGCACCGCGTCCTGCCGGGCAACGGCGAGGTCGCCGGCCTGCTGGCGCTGATGCTGCTCACCGAGGCCCGCCGCCCGGCCCGCACCCAGGCCGACGGGGCCCTGGTCCCGATCGCCGAGCAGGACCGCTCCCAGTGGAGCGCCGAACTGGCCGAGGAGGGCCTGGCCCTGGTGGTCCAGGCCCTGGCCCGCCCGGGCGTCGGCCCCTACCGGCTCCAGGCCGCCATCGCCGCGGTGCACGTCGAGACCCCCGAAGGCGGCCAGACCGACTGGCCGCAGATCCTGGCCCTGTACGACCTGCTGGAGCAGCTGGCCCCGAACTCGGTGGTCCGCCTGAACCGCGCGGTGGCGATGGCCATGGTCAAGGGCCCGCGCGAAGGCCTGGGCCTGCTGGAGCCGCTGGAGCAGGACCGCTGGATGGCCGGCAGCCACCGGCTCAGCGCGGTCCGGGCGTACCTGCTGGAGATGGACGGCGACCTCCCGGGGGCGCAGGAGGCGTACCGGACGGCGGCTAGTCAGGCCGCCAGCGGGCCCGAGCGGCGGTATCTGGCCGAGCAGGCGGAGCGGGTGGCCGCGGCTTTGGAAGGCGGAGCGGGAGCGGGATCGGCGGCGGGACCGGGATTGGGGTAGGCGGCTGACATAGTGGCCGGCGTGTTCACCGACCACGCACTCCTCGCCGACCTGACTCGGCTGATGACCCTGACAGGCGTCCCCGAGGCGGACTCCGACCGCATCCTCGCCGCGATCGCCGGAACTCGGCAGCCCAGCGCCGTTCGCACCCTGCTTCTGGCCAGCACGCGAAGGCGCGCCTGGGTCGCGGCCAACGACGGCTACGTCCACCACTGGGGGGATGGCGTCCTGCTGACCGTCTCACCATTCAGGCCCGACTTCCGCCCGCGGGCCCGCCGGGTGACCGACGATCTCGGCGGATCGCGGTGCATGAAGGCCGACAGGTATCGATGGAGCGACCCGGAGGCCTGGCGTTACACCCGGCTCGGCGGGCGCACCCTGCGTGTCGCGGACGGCGCGCCGGTGAAGGTCGGCGACGCCTTGACCGACGGCCCGGTGTACCTCGGCGACATCCAGCGCGTCTGGGGCACGAAGCCCGCGATCGCCAACGGTACCGGCCGCTTGTCGCAGGCGACCGGACTGAGCGCGGAGGACGCCGACCAGGTGGTGCGGTTGCTGTTCGGTGCCGTGAAGGTGGTCGAGGCCGGTGCCGACCTGCCGCCCGGCGCGCGGTTGTCGACGGGGGCTGTTGTCAGCCGCGAGGTCTTCATGCATGACAACCAGAGGGCCTCGGAGCAGGGGAAGGCCGACGGCAGGAACTACATGTCCACGGGCCAGCCGCTGTTCATGAGCGTCGCCGTGGCCCTGGCCATCGCCGACAACGGCGGGGTGCTGCCGCAGTAGGACTCGCCGGCCCCACGGCCACGCTGAGCACGTTGGCGGATGAGCCCGCGGCGCCCCGGCCCGCACGCTGAGAGGCGAGCAGGAAGGGGCCGAGCCGCCATGTCAGAAGCCGTCCACGCGACCACAGCCACGCCGCCGCCGCCGACCGTCGCCCTTGGCATCGCCTTTGCGGGCGATCCCGCCTACGACGAGGCGACCGCCGTCTACAACCTCGCCGGACCGGCCCATCCCGCCGCGGCGGTCACCACCACCAGCGTCGCCGACGTGCAGGCCGCGATCGGCTACGCGGCGGCGCGCGGGCAGGGCGTGCGCGTCCACACCACCGGACACTCGGCCGCCGCCGCCACGCCGATGGACGGCGCCGTCCTCATCCGGCCGATCCTGCGCGGCGGGGTCGAGATCGACGCCGAGCGCCGCCTTGCCCACATTCCCGCCGGGAGGTCCTGGAACGAGGTCGTCCACGCCGCCGCACCGCACGGACTCGTGGCCGCGCACGGTACTTCCGGCACCGTCGGAGCGGTCGGCTACCTGCTGCACGGCGGCGTCAGCCTCTACGGCCGCAAGCTCGGCCTGGCCGCCAACCACGTCCGGGCGATCGAGCTGGTCACCGCGGAGGGCCGGCTGCGGCGGGTCAGCCTGACGCAGGACCCTGAGCTGTTCTGGGCTCTGCGCGGCGGCGGTGGCGGCCTCGGTGTCGTGACCGCCGTCGAGCTCGCGCTGTTCCCGGTCGCCGAGCTGGTCACCGGGGCCGCCTTCTGGTCGTGGGCGCACGCCGAGGCCGTCGTCGAAGCCTGGTACGACTGGACGCTGCGCGCACCCGAGGAGGTCTCGACCTCCCTGCGCGTGATGAACCTCCCGGACCTGCCGATGATCCCGCCGATGCTCAAGGGCGGCCCGGTGGTGTGCATGGCCGGCGTCGCGCTCGGTGCCGGGCATGCGCGGGAACTCCTGGCCCCGCTCCGGGCGGTCGGCGAACCGGTCCTGGACACCTGGCAGGCCGCCGGCCCCGAAACCGTCCCCGAGGTCCACATGGACCCCGACGAGCCCGGCACCTTCATCGGCGACCACTTCCTGCTCTCCGAACCGGGCCGCGAGGGCATCGCCGCCTTCCTGCGCACGACCGGCCCCGGCTCCGGATCCCCGCTGATCGTCGCCGAGCTGCGCCAGCTCGGCGGCCGGATGGCCGTCGCGGACCCCTCCGGCGGCGCGCTGAACCACTTCGACGAGCGCTTCGCCTACATGGGCGCCGGAGTCCCGGAGCTGCGCGGCACCCCGGCGGAGATCATCGGGCACTGCGACACCATGCGCGCCGCACTGCGCCCTTGGGACACCCGGCGTACCGCACCGGGGTTCGTCAAAGGACTCGACCGGCCGCGCGCCCACCTGTCCGAGGACGACATCCTCGCCATCGAGCGGGTCCGGGCCCGGGTCGACCCCGACGGCCTGTTCCGCGGCGACGCGATGCCGGAGACCATGAATCGGGAGATGTCATGACCCAGGTGATCGCGGACATCTCGGTATCCCTTGACGGCTTCGTCGCCGGCCCCGACGACGGCCCGGACCGCCACCCGCTGGGCATCGGCGGCGAGCGCCTGCACCGCTGGCTCTTCGACCTCGCATCCTGGCAGGCCCAAGCCGACGGCGAGTGGGGCGAACGCCGCGAGCACGGCACGCCCGCCGACATCATGGGCGACTTCTTCGCACGCACCGGCGCGGCCGTCATCGGCCGCCGCATGTTCGACCACGGCGAGAAGGCCTGGGGCGACGAGCCCCCGTTCCACATCCCGGTGTTCGTCGTGACGCACCGGCCGCTGCCCCCGCGCCGGATGTCCGGCGGCACCGACTTCGAGTTCGTCACCGAAGGCGTCGCGGCCGCCGTCCGCCAGGCGGTCGCCGCGGCCGGCGCCAAAGACGTGGCGGTCATGGGCGGCGGACGTGTCATCTCCTCGTGCCTGGCCGCCGGGCTGCTGGACGAACTGCGTCTGCATGTGGTCCCGGTCCTGCTCGGCGGCGGCGTCCCGTTGTTCGCCCCGCCCACGGATCCCTCGATCATGCTGGCCACGGCCCGGGTGGAGCTGTCATCAGGCGTGACCCACGTCTTCCACCGCATCATCAAGTGAGCCACGAGCAAGGAAGAGGACGAAGATGCTGTCCGACAAAGTGATGCTGGTCTCCGGCGTCGGCCCGGGCCTGGGCCGCGAGATCGCCGTGCGCGGCGCCGCGGCCGGAGCCGACGTCGTCCTGGCCGCCCGCACCGAGACGATCCTGAAGACGGTGGCCGCCGAGGTCGAGGCACACGGCCGGCGCGCGCTGGCCGTCCCCACCGACATCCTCGACCCG
This sequence comes from Catenulispora sp. MAP12-49, assembly GCF_041262705.1. NCBI lineage: Bacteria > Bacillati > Actinomycetota > Actinomycetes > Catenulisporales > Catenulisporaceae > Catenulispora > Catenulispora sp. MAP12-49. The sequence goes on from NZ_JBGCCP010000023.1 coordinate 144,698, forward strand.
GAGTCCTGCAGGGCTCTGACCGAGCGCGCGCTGGAGGACTTCGGCCGCGTCGACGTGTTCGTCAGCAACGCCTTCGCGCCGCCGACGATGGGCGACCTGGCCACGATGGACCTGGACGCCGTGCGCACCTCCCTGGAGACCGACGCGCTGGCCGCGCTCCGTCTGGTGCAGCTGCTGGCCCCGACGTTGACCGCGAGCGCGGGCTCGATCGTGATGGTCAGCTCGGCGGTCGTACACCACTCCCGCCCGAACTTCGGCGCGTACAAGGCCTCGAAGTCGGCGCTGCGCTCCCTGGGCAGCAGCCTGGCCACCGAACTGGGCCCCGGCGGCGTCCGGGTGAACACCGTGGTGCCGAACTACATCTGGACCGAGGGCCTGAAGAGTTGGTTCGCGTATCAGGCCGCTGAGCGCGGGGTGAGCGTCGAGGACGTCTACGCCGAGACGGCCGCCGCGTTCGACCTGCGGCGGCTGCCCGACCCCGGCGACGTGGCCAACGCGGTCCTGTTCCTGGCCTCCGACCTGGCAAGGGCGATCACCGGGCAGAGCCTGAACGTGGACGCGGGGGAGTTCCACTCCTAAGCAGTGGCTACTCGTTCTCGTCACGGGGGGAAGAACGGCAGGTCGATGTAGACGTTGCCGGCAGCGTCATGGTGCCCACCACAGAGCGGAGGGCCGGACTGGGGATCAGTCGCCGTAGCAGCGGCCGGCGACCGGCTCCTCAGTCGTCGGCGGCGACGATCAGCGTCAGCAGGTGTACCTCGGGCGCCACGATGACGATCTCGTGGAATTCGGCGGGAATGAAGCCCAGGTCGTGCATCGCGTCCTGGCCGAGTTCGGCGAGGCGGTACCGGCTCCCCGCCCGGCGGATGGGCGCGTAGACCTCTTCCTCCAGCACGTCGGCCAGGGTCGGAGGCAGAGCGCCCAGCTGGCGGGCCCACGTGTCGAGCTCGCCGATCGCGGTGTCCACGTCCACGGCCTGGTAGGCGGCGGGGGTGATGCGGCCGAGGTGGTAGGGGCCGTGGACGCCGCTGCCGGGGTCGGCGCCCCCGCCGATGTATCCGTCCTCGAACTGGCCGTCGTCGATGAGCGTGCTCAGCAGGCGCTCGTCGGCCGGGGCGGCCGGTATCCGGAACCGTTTGATGTTGATCCAGCGAAAGCCGTGGTGCGAGGGAGGCACGAAGTCGTGCTCGAGGAAGTTGATGAGCGCCTGGTCGGCGAAGTCGATCAGCGGAGTCACGGACCAACTGTGCCATGCGTCCGGCGGCAACCCGTTCTACTGTCGATGGTATGCCTGCTGAGGAGAACGAGGCGCGGCCGGCCGTGACCCTTGTCGGCGATCAGTGGTCGCCGGAATGCTCGGTGCTGCGGACCTTCCTGACCCGCAGCGAGGTCCCCTTCACCTGGCTGCGGCCCGCCGACCCGCTCGGCGCACAGGTACTGGCCGAGCATGATCTGGCCGCCGCGGACACCCCGGTACTGATCGACGACGCGGGACGCGTGCTGCGCGCGTCGCGGCCGCGCGGGCTCGAACCGGTCGCCGAGTGGCTCGGCCTGCACACCGATCCCGGCGGCGAGGTGTACGACCTGGTGGTCGTCGGCGCCGGCCCGGCCGGGATGGCGGCGGCCGTCTACGGGGCCTCGGAGGGGCTGCGCACCGTGGTGGTCGAACGGTGGGCGATCGGCGGCCAGTCGGGCCTCACCTCGCGGATCGAGAACTACCTCGGCTTCCCCGACGGCATCTCCGGTGCGGACCTGGCCGACCGCGCACGCAGGCAGGCGACCAAGTTCGGGGCCGAACTCGTCCTGACCCGGCACGCGAACACCCTGCAAGACCGCACCGGCGGCGGCTTCACGGTCGGCTTCACCGACGGCGGCAGCGTCGCCGGCCGCGCGCTGATCATCGCGACCGGCGCGAACACCCGCACCCTGCACGCCCCCGGCGTCGCCGACTACGCCGGCCGCGGCGTCTACTACTTCGCCGCCCTCACCGAGGCACCCCTGTGCACCGGCCACGACGTGTACATCGTCGGCGGCGCCAACTCGGCGGGCCAGGCCGCGATCTACTTCTCCGAATGCGCCCGCAAGGTGGTCCTCCTGGTCCGCGGGGACTCCCTCGACCGGGAGATGTCGACCTACCTGATCAAGCAGATCGACGCCATCCCCACGATCGAGGTCCGCACCCACACCGAGGTCGCCGGCGCCGCCGGCGACACCCACCTGGAGCGCCTGACGCTGCGCGACACCCGCACCGGCACCACCGAGACAGCAGACGCCACCTGGCTGTTCGCCTTCATCGGCGCCGACCCCGACACCGTCTGGCTGGGCCCGCGCTTCCTGTGGGATGCTGACGGGTGCCTGGTCACGGGGAACGACATCGCGGCTGCGGGTGCTGCCGGTGCTGCCGGTGCTGCCGAACCGGGCTGGCCTTTGGCGCGCGCGCCGTATCACTTGGAGACGACGGTGCCCGGCGTCTTTGCCGCCGGCGATGTGCGCGCTTGGTCTGCGCGGCGGGTTGCCGGCGCGGTGGGGGAGGGGTCGATGGCGGTGATGTTGGTGCACGCCTATTTGGCGGGGTGAGGGGTCAGTGGCGAGGGGCCGCAGGCACGCTCAGTCGGCGGTGCCGCGTGCTTTGTTGACGGCGGCCTGGAGCTGCAACCACGACGGATCTGTGGCCTCGGCGGCGGTGACGGTTTCCAGCCCTTCGGCGTCCCAGGTGCGAGTTCCGTTGGTCAGGATCAGGTGCGGCTCCGGGTTGGAGTTGTCGGGGACCTCGGCGGTGCTGTCCAGGAAAGCCGCGACCGCTTCTGGGGCGGTGTCGGCGATCACGGATACCAGCATCAGTTCTCCGTCGTCGGAGGCGATGAGGAGATCGCCTGCTGCCGTGGCGCTGAGTACAGAGAACGGCGTGCCGGGCAGGACGTCGTGTTCGATCGCGCTCTGGGCCTGAAGGTCGAGTTCGACAAGCGTTCCGCTGGGCCTTCCGATCCAGAGCACGCCGGGGCGGGCCCCGAACCCGATGTCCTCCCGATTGCGCCGACCGGGCTCGTCGAGAGACGTCGCGAGAACGCGTCGAAGCGAGGGGAACTCGAACACCTCCAGGATGTGACCGTAGGCGTTGCCCCGAACCGCGAAATGGCGTCCGTCCGCGCTGAAGATCGGCGTGCTGTAGCCGTCGGCGTCGAGAATCAGCGCTCTGCGGAGTATGCGCATCGCACCGGGTGCGGACTCGTGATCGACGCGCGCGAACAGCCCGAGCGTCGCGCCCTGGTCGCTGGCGAGGGTGAGTACCAAACCGCCGCCGGGGTGCGCCGCGACGCCGGTGTCCCATTGAGGGCCTGTGCCGACGGTGCCCGAGTCGAGATCAATCACATCAGAGCTCTGCCACGCGTCTTTTCCGCCGGCGGATGACGGTGATCCCCACAGCGCCCGGCCGTCGGGGCTGAACGCCAGATAGCGGTAGCGCGCGCCGGCCGGCACACCTTCGAGCTCGGAGAACCCAGCCTGCGTCCACTTCACCGACCCGCCGAGCTCAGTCGACGCCACGAGGAGCGGCTGGTGCGGATGCCATGCCAAAGCCGGGGCCCGCTTCATCCGTGCCCAGCCGAACGAATCGCCGTACGGTTCCGAGGTTGTGCCCACGGCGGCGAGTTCGTTCAGGCGCCCCGCCTCGTGGCTCCAGACGTGGATCGCCGGACGCTCCGCGTCCACGACGGCGAACAGCGGAAGCCGCGGGTGGCAGACCAGCTGCTCGATCTCGCGTACGGCATCCGCTTTTGCGCGCGCCACAACCTCGACAACAGTCACGGCACGACAGGCTAGTCGCGCCGGACGTTTGACCGGCGGCCACCCCGCCTTGCCGAACCACGTTCGCTCGCGTGCGGCGGCCGGGTGGCTATTCCGGCCGTTCGTTCGGCGGGTGCTCGCGGGGCACGGCGGATGCCCGATCGTGGGTCGTCGAAGCGGTCGTTCGTCCGAGAGGCGGTTTTTCCATGCCCGGTTTTGCTCAGTGGTCTGATCACGAGTCGGTGCTCATTCGTACCGGGGTGCGTTCCGGGTTGCCGATCTTTGTCGCGATGCATTCTTCGGTCTTGGGGCCGGCTGCCGGTGGGTGTCGGATCTGGCGGTATGCGCATTGGCAGGACGGGTTGGAGGATGCGCTGCGGCTGTCGGCGGCGATGACTGCCAAGTTCGCGGCGGCGGGGTTGGCTCGGGGTGGTGGCAAGACGGTGGTGGCGATGCCGGTGGGGCATGTGCTCACGTCGGCCGGTAAGCGCGAGATCCTGCATGACGTCGCCGATGCCATCGAGTCGCTGGACGGTCGGTACGCGACCGGGCCCGATGTCGGGACCTCGCCGCAGGACATGGTGGTGATCGGGGAGCTGACGCGGCATGTGTTCTGCAAGCCGGCCGAGGAGGGCGGCAGTGGCGACTCCTCGCCGGCGACGGCGGCCGGGACCGTTGCGGCGCTGCGGGCGGTGGGCGCGAAGCTCGGCGGGGCTCAGATCGGCGGCGCGTGGCTGGGCGATGCTCAGCTCAGCGATGCGCAGATCGGCGGGGCTCAGCGCAGCGGCGCGCGGCTCGGCGATGCTCAGCTCGGCGATGCGCAGCTGGGCGGGGCTCGGCCCGGCGGCGCGCGGCTCAGCGATGCGCAGAACGGCAGGGCTCAGCTCAGCGGCGGCGGCGCGGATCCGCTCCATGGCCTGCGCCTCGCCGTCGTCGGCCTGGGCAGCGTCGGCGCACGCATCGCGACGCTGCTCTCCGAGGCCGGTGCCGACCTCGTGCTCAGCGACATCGACGCCGGCAAGAAGGCGCTCGCCGATCGCCTCGGCGCGACATGGTGCGCCGATCCGCGCGAGGCGCTGACCGCCGACGTCGACATCGTCGTGCCGGCCGCGCTCGGCGGGGTGCTGACCGAGGAGATCGTGCCGGAGTTGCGGTGCCGGGCCGTCGTCGGGCCGGCCAATAACCAGCTCGCGGTCGCACACGTCGCCGATGCGTTGCACGAGCGCGGCATCGCCTGGGTCCCGGACTACATCGCCAGTGCCGGCGGCGTCATCAAGGCGGTCAGCATTGAGCTCGAAGCGTGCGCTGAAGATGAGGCGCTGCAACGGGTTCTCGGTATCCAGGACACCGTGGCCGGGTTGCTTCTGAGTGCCGAAAGCCGGGGTGTGACACTGGCGGCGGTCGCTGAGGAGTTGGTGCGTGCGCGGCTCGGCGCGGCCGGGGCGGGGACTCGCTGAGTCGGAGCGGATGCCAGGATCGGGGAATGGATCACCTCGACGCGGAGATCGTCCGCCTCCTGCAAGCCGATGCGCGCCGGTCGAACCGGGAACTGGCCCGCACGCTCGGTGTCGCGCCCTCGACGTGCCTGGAGCGGGTCAGGTCCCTGACCCGGCGGGGCGTGATCCGCGGCTACCACGCCGAGATCGACACCGGGGCCCTCAACCGCGGGGTGCAGGCGCTGGTCGCGGTGCAGATCAGGCCGCTGAGCCGGAGCGTGATCGACGCCTTCTCCGACTTCGCCTCGTCGCTGCCGGAGGTGCTCAGCACGTTCGTGCTCTCCGGCGGCGACGACTTCGTGCTGCACGTCGGCGTGCCCGACCTGGACCGGCTGCACGTGTTCCTGACCGACCGGATCGCCAAGCGGCGGGAGGTCACCGGGTTCCGGACCTCGGTGATCTTCAAGCAGGTGCACCAGGCGGCGCCGGAGCGGCTGCCGGACTGAGCAGCGGGGCTGTGCCAAACTGAGCGGCGGGGCGGAGCCAGCCTGAGCGGCCGGGCGAATCCTCAGCCCAGCAGCGCGAAGCTCGCCGCCGCACCGGCCAGCACGATCATCGCCAGGACGATCAGCGCGATCTCCTTGCCGCTGACAGTGCTGATGTTGACGCTCTGCTGAGCCGGACGCTTCTGGGCCGCCATTGCCGAATGCCTTTCGCAGGTCGATATCGCGGCAACACTAGCCTGGCGAGTTATGGGGCTCACAGTCGGGGCGGCCGGAGTCCGGCGGCGGTCGTCAGCCGTGCTGATCAGCGCGCCCGCGCCCGCTCCCACACCGCACTGTCGACGAAGAACGTGTCGAACCGCTCCTGCGTCCCGCGCAGCGTCTCCGGCGGCTCCAGCCCGGCGCGCGTCCGCTCGACCAGGCGGAAGTACTCGAAACGCCGCACCCCAGGCGTGATCACGATCAGCGCCTCGGCCGTCGATCCCGGGTGCGCGCCGAAGGCGTGGCTCAGGCCCGGCGGGACGATCAGCAGGTCGCCGGCGTCCGCGGTCTGCACCGTGTCGCCGACCAGGACGTCGAGTCGGCCGTCCAGCACATGGAACAGCTCCGAGGAGCCGCGGTGGTAGTGCGGGACCGCGCTGTCCGCGCCGGTGGCGAGCGCGACGCGGTGGCTGCTCAGGTGGCCGCCGGTGACGTCGGCGTCGGCCAGCAGGAAGTGGCCGAGCGAGGCGATGTGCTCGGCCTCGTCGGCGCGGATCAGGACCGGCGGGTAGAGGCCGGATTCGTGGCTGATTCCGAGGTTCGTCATGTGATCCAGCCTCGCGCCGCACCAGGTCATCAGTCCAACAGATGTATCCGCTGATGTGCATCGATACAGTCGATGCATGGAGCTCAGGCAGCTGGAGCAGTTCGTGGCCGTCGCCGAGGAGCGGCACTTCACCCGGGCCGCCGCGCGCGTGCACGTCGGCCAGTCCGGCCTGAGCGCGGCCATCGCGGCCCTGGAACACGAACTCGGCGACGCCCTGTTCGTCCGCACCAACCGCCAGGTCACGCTCACCGCCGCCGGCCAGGCGCTGCTGCCCGCCGCACGGCGCGCGCTGGCCGCCGCGCAGGAGGGCCGGGACGCGGTCGCCGGGGTCCGCGGGGTCCTGCACGGCCGGCTGCACGTCGGCGCGATCCAGACCTTCTCCGCGGTGGACCTCCCGGCCGTGCTCGCAGACTTCCGGCGCCGGCACCCCGCGGTGACCGTCCGGCTCACCCACGACGCGGCCGGGGCGCTGGCCCGCGCGGTCGCCGAGGCCGACCTGGACATCGCGTTCGTGGACGGGCCGGTCGACGCCCGGCTCACCCGCGTCCGGCTCGGCCGGGACCGGCTGGTGCTGGCCCTCCCGGCGGCCGATCCGCTGGCGCGCGCCGCCGAGGTCCGGCTGGACGATCCGGTCCTGCGCGACCGCGACTTCCTCGCCTACCGGCTGGATTCGGGCCTGGAGGCCCAGATCTCCACCGCCTGCGCGGCGGCCGGGCTGGCCCGGCGGATCGTCGCCGAGGTCGTGAACCTGCACTACCTCGTAGAGTTCGTCCGGCACGGGGCCGGCGCGGCGATCCTGCCGCCGGGTGCGATCCCCGCCGGTGACACCGAGATCCGCGCGGTCCCGCTCGCGCCGCCGATGTACCGGGACCTGTGCGCGGTCGTCCCCGGACGCCGGCCGCCGACCGGGCCCGCGCAGGCGCTGCTGGCGGCTATTTCGAGCGCCGCGCCGTGATCAGCCGCTCGCGGTCGAACATCGGCGCGATGAGCCGGTAGGCCCCGATGTCCAGGACCAGCAGGCCGACCGCGAACAGCAGCGCCACCCGGAACGTCGGCGTGATCACGTCGAACGCCATCAGCGCGGCGATGGCCAGCGGCGGCAGGCTCGCCAGCGTCCCCAGCTGCTGCGCCACGCGCACGTCGTTGGCACGTACCGACACCGCCAGTCCGGCCCAGATCGCCCAGCCGGCCAGCAGCGGGACGAACAGCACCTGGGCCAGGATCCGCGGGCCCTCCAGCACCGCGTCGGCGATCTGCTGGTGCGCGAACAGCTTCACGGCCAGCAGGAAGATGCCGAGCATCGCGTAGGCGATGCCCACCGCCGGGATCAGCGCGGCCAGCGCCTTGCCGATGAGCAGTTCCTCGCTGCGCACCGGCGTGGTCAGGACCGGCTCCAGGGTGCCCTGTTCGCGTTCGGTGACGATCGAGGTCGCCGAGATCGTGGCCGGCAGGATGACCGGGACCAGCAGCAGGAACAGCATCGTGGAGCCGACGCGGGCCTCCAGGGCGGTGTGCGAGATGCCGCCGGTCGGCGCGGTGAAGATGTTGATGATCGGGTTCACCAGGAACACGATCGGCAGGACCGTCATCGTCACCAGGACGAAGCGGTTGCGGCGGTAGTCGGTCACCTCCTTGCGCACCACGGCGCGCACCCGCGTGGCGTCGATGCGGCCGGACCGCACGGCTTGGATCGCTCGCAGCGCACTCATCGCTGGGTGGCCTCCACATCCTCGTTGACGAGGGACAGGTACACGTCTTCCAGCGAGTGCCGGGACTCGCCGACCGACAACACGTCGGCCCCGGCGTGGACCAGGGCTCTGACGACCTCCGGTGCCGCGACGGCCGGATCGCCGACGGCCAGGCGGTACGAGCCCGGCGCGGTGCCTCCGGAATCCGAGCCCGCGGCGTCCGAGCGCCCAGGGGTCGAGCGCCCAGCGTCCGAACCCTCGGAGTCCCAGCTCTCGACCCCGGGCAGCCCGGTGAAGACCCGCCCGGGATCGGACAGCGGCGCGGCCGTGGTGACGACCAGGCTCTTGTGGAACAGCTGCTCGCGCAGCTCCGAGGGCTTGCCGATGGTCCGCAGCGTGGTGTTCAGGATCGCCACGCGGTCGCACAGCGACTCGGCCTCGGCCAGCCGGTGCGTGGTGAAGAAGATGGTGACGCCGCGGTCGCGCAGCCCGCTGATCAGGTCGTGCACGCCGCGCGCCGCGACCGGGTCCAGGCCGGAGGTGGGCTCGTCCAGGAACAGGATCTCCGGGTCGTTGAGCAGCGTGCGGGCCAGGCCGACGCGCTGGCGCAGGCCCTTGGACAGGCTGTTGCAGGTGTCCTTCGCGCGGTCGCTCAGGTTGACGGCCTCCAGCGCGTCCTTGATGCGCCGCGCGCCGTCCGAGAGGTGGTACAGGCCGACGAAGTACTGGAGGTTCTCGGTGACCGAGAGCCGACCGTACAGCCCCGGCGCCTCGGTCATGATCGCGATGCGTTTGCGGATCTCGACGGCGTTGTCGGCCTCCAGCGGGATGCCGGCGACGGTGGCGCGGCCGGACGTCGGCGTGATCAGGGTGCCCAGGCTGCGCACGGTCGTGGTCTTGCCGGCGCCGTTGGGGCCCAGGAAGCCGAACACCTCCCCGCGCCCGACGCTGAAGGTCACGTCGGAGTACGCGGTGCGCGCGCCGAAGGTCTTGGTGAGCTTGTCGACGACGAGTACGGGGTCCTCGGTCATGGTCCCTCTTGTCCTTCGCTATCCGGTGCCACGTCTTCCACATCCTCCGTTTTGGGCGGACGGCCGCGCCGCGGCATCTTGCCGACGTCCGAGGGCATCCGGCCGGCCTGGGTCAGGGCCTGGCGCAGCAGGTACTCGATCTGGGCGGTGGTGCTGCGCAGCTCGTCCCCGGCCCAGCGGGCCAAAGCGTCGTGGACGGCCGGGTCCAGGCGCAGCAGGATCTGCTTGCGGTCAGCCATGCGCGGGCGGGGTTGCCTTCCTCCTGGTAGAGCCCTATTGCTGGTGGAGCCCTATTGGTAAAGCGTGCCGGTGTTGATCACCGGCTGCGTGGACTGCTCGCTGCACAGCACCACGAGCAGGTTGCTGACCATCGAGGCCTTGCGCTCCTCGTCGAGGTCGACGATGTCCTCCTCGTTGAGCGACTCCAGCGCCGAGCGCACCATCCCGACGGCGCCCTGCACGATCCGCTGCCGCGCGGCCACGATCGCCTCGGCCTGCTGGCGGCGCAGCATGACCTGGGCGATCTCCGGCGCGTAGGACAGGCGCGTGATGCGCGACTCGACGACCTCGATGCCGGCCAGCGCGACGCGGGCGGCGATCTCCTGGGACATCCGGGAGGTGATCTCGTCGGCGTGCTCGCGCAGCGAGATCTGGTCCTCTCCGCGGGCGTCGTAGGGGTAGCTGGTCGCGGTGTGCCGGACGGCGGTCTCGGCCTGGATGGCCACGAACTGCACGAAGTCGTCGACGGCGTAGACGGCCTGCGCGGTGTCGTGGACCTGCCAGACCACGACGGCGGCGATCTCCACCGGGTTGCCGTCGGCGTCGTTGACCTTCAGGGTCGCGGTCTCGTGGTTGCGGACCCGGGTGGAGACCGCGCGGCGCGCGGTCAGCGGCGGGACCCAGCGCAGGCCGGTGGTGCGCACCGTGCCGAGGTACCGGCCGAACAGCGTGACCACGCGGGCCCGGCCCGGCGCGACCGGGGTCAGGCCGATCAGCAGGAGCGCGGCGACGATCGAGAACAGGATGTTCACGCCCGGGACGCCGACCCGGATCAGGATCGCCGTCAGGATCGCGGCGACCGCCAGGATCAGCATGGGCCAGCCGGTGATGTTCCAGGCCGGGTGCTCGGTCAGCGGGGGCGGCGCGGCGGCGGCCAGGCCCGGGACGGCGGGCGGGGTCGGCGGCTGCGCGGGTGGCTGGGCGGGTGGTTGTGCCGGTGGTTGTGCTGGTGGCGGTGTGACGGGAGTGGTGGACATGGCGGACGTCTCCTCGGGCCGGCGTGCCTAGCCTCGGTGGTCTGGAAGAAAACTCTAGCAAAGTGATATCACTTTTTGCACCACGCCGCGTGGTGGCCCGGAGTTGATGTTCAATGCTCGTATATAGGTGGTCTGCGAATGACGCCGACCGCGAACGAGGGAGCAGCTGTGAGGGTACTGATCGTCGGCGCCGGAATCGGGGGGCTCAGCGCCGCCCTGAGCCTGCACGCGGCCGGTGTGGCCACCGGGATCCAGGTGATCGACTCCGTGTCCGAGCTGCGGCCGCTGGGCGTCGGCATCAACCTGCTGCCGCACGCCACGCGCGAGCTGATCGAGCTGGGCCTGGGGCCGGAGCTGGAGCGGATCGCGGTTCCCACGGCCGAGGTGGTCGTGATGGACAGGTTCGGGAACCGGATCTGGTCCGAGGCGCGCGGCATGGGGGCCGGATACAACTGGCCGCAGTACTCGGTGCACCGGGGCGAGTTGCAGGCGATGCTGCTGGCGGCGGTGCGCGACCGGCTCGGGCCGGACAGCGTGCGGACGTCCACGGCGCTGGCCGAAGTGCGGCGGGAAGGTGACAAGGTCCTGAGTCGACTGGTCGGTCGGGCCGGGGAGGACCTGGGGATCTTCGAGTCCGACCTGGTCATTGGCGCGGACGGGCTGAACTCGGCGGTGCGCGCGCAGCTGCATCCGGACGAGGGCGCGCCGCGCTGGAGCGGCATCAAGATGTGGCGCGGCTGCACGGAGGGGGACGCGTTCCTCACCGGCCGGAGCATGATGTGGGCCGGGAGCAACCGGGCGGCGAAGTTCGTCGTGTATCCCATCTCCGCGCCGCGCGGCGAGGGCGGACGGGTCCTGATCAACTGGGTCGCCGAGGTGCGCGTCGACTCCGACGCCGCGCAGGTTCCGGACTGGGACCGGGCCGGGGATCTGGCCGAGGCGCTGCCGCATTACCAGGGGTGGACGATGGGCGGCGTCGACGTGTGCGAGCTGATGGCGTCCAGCCCGAAGGTGCTGGAGTACCCGATGGTCGACCGGGATCCGCTGCCGTTCTGGGGCCGCGGGCGCATCACGCTGCTCGGCGACGCGGCGCACCCGATGTATCCGATCGGGTCCAACGGCGGCTCGCAGGCGATCCTCGACGCGCGGCACCTGGCGCAGCTGCTGGCCGCGCACGCGGACGACCCGGCCGCCGGGCTCGCGGCGTACGAGGCGCTGCGGCTGCCGGCGACGGCGGCGGTGGTGGCGGCGAACCGGACCTTCCCGATGGACCGGATCCTGAACCTGGTGGCCGACCGGGCGCCGGAGGGGTTCGGCGCGGTCGAGGACGTGCTGAGCGCGGCGGAGATCACGGCCATCGACGAGGCGTTCCGGAGCACGACGGGGTTCGACGCCGACGCGCTGAACGCACGGGCTTCGCTGTCGGTGCGGTGAACCGGGTTCTCAGGCCGCGCCGACCGGTTCTCCGGCCACGCTCACGGGCTGCGGGGGTTCGACAGCCGTCGGCCGGGTGAACTCCCGCAGTTCCGGCGTCTTCACCATGATCACCGCGAGCGCGGCCAGGCACAGCACGCCGCCGCTCACCAGGGCCGCCGCCCCGGATGTCGCGGCGGCGGTCAGGCCGGCGCGCAGGTTGCCCAGCTCCGGCCCGGCCTGCCCGGCGATCTGCTCGGCGGCGGCGACCCGCCCGAGCATCTCGTCGGGGGTGTTCAGCTGGACGACCGTGCTGCGCGAGACCACCGCCAGGGTGTCCGCGGCGCCGGCGACCGCCAGGCACGCCAGGCCCAGCCAGGCGTTGGAGACCAGGCCGAGGGTCAGCAGCGCGGCGCCCCAGACCGTCGAGCCGAGCAGCATGACGGCGCCGGGGCGCGGCAGCCTGGTGAAGGTCCCGGAGAACACCGAGGCGGTGACCCCGCCGACCGCGATCGCGGCCAGGAACAGGCCCAGGGTGCGCGGGTTGCCGCCGAAGCGCTCGGCGTTGAGCAGCGGGAACAGGCTGACCGGCATGGTGAGCACGGTCGTGGCCAGGTCGGTGAGCAGCGCCCCGCGCACCGGCGCGGTGTGCATCAGGTAGCTCAGACCGTCGGCCACGCCCCGCAGCCCCGGACGCGGCGCCGCCTCCGCGGACATCGCCGAGACCGCCCGCGGCAGCCGGAACGCGCCGTAGAACGCGGCGCCGAAGGACAGCGCGTCGATCAGATAGCAGCCGCCGATCCCCACCCCGGCCACCACCAGCCCCCCGATCGCGGGCCCCACCATCATCGAGGCCTGGAACGCGATCCGGTTCAGCGCCAACGCCGCCCCGAGGTGCTCGGTACGCACCAGCCGCGGCAGGAACGTCCGCGCGGTCGGGCTGCTGCCCGCGCCGAACACCGACTGCGCCGCGACGACCAGGAGCACGGCGACGACCGGGAACGTGCCGAGCAGAGCTTGTGTCGCGAGCAGGGCCGAGCACGCGCCCTGCCCGACGGTGCACACCAGGTAGTAGCGGCGCCGGTCGAGCCGGTCGGCCAGCGCGCCGGCGAACAGGCCGAAGGCGATCAGCGGCACCGCCTGCGCCAGGCCGATGGCCCCGGTCCACGCCGCGCTGCCGGTGCTCTGCCAGACCTGGAAGAGCACGGCGATGGTGGTCATCTGGGCGCCGAAACTGGAGCAGAGCTGGCTGATCCACAGGCGGCGGAAGGCGGGGGACTCGCGCAGCGGGGCGGTGTCGGCGAGCGACCCTCTCAACCGCGACCCCACCCGCACTGCCTCTATTCGCCGCGCCCCTATTCGCCACGCCATGCGGGGTCCTCCCTCAGCCGTTCGCTGATCCGCTCGTGAAAGCTCTTGCGCGCCAGCGCCCGCTCCACGTCCGCGACCGCCTTGCTCACCGGGTACGGGATCTCGGCCTCCAGCTCCGCCAGGGCGGCCTCGGTGGCGCGCCATTCCGCGGCCAGGCGGGGGGCCAGGCGGCGGGCGGCGGGGGTCAGGTCCACGCGCTTGGTGCGGGCGTCGGGGCCGGGGGTGGTGCGGACCAGCCCGGCGGCCTTCATCGCGGCGACCTTCTGGCTCAGGGCCGAGTGGGTGCGGCCGATCGCCTCGGCGAGTTCGGTGATGGTCATCGGGCCTTCGCGGTACAGGCGCAGGAGTTCGCGGACCCAGGTGGGCTTCACGCCCTCGATCGCGGCGTCGGCGTAGACCTGGGCGATGTCGGCGTCGACGCCCGCCACCAGCTGGTGCAGCGGGCGCCACAGGCTGGTGTCGGACGGGTCGTCGAAAGGCCGGTCGGCAGGCTGGTCGGCGGGCTGGTCGAAGGGCTGGTCGGCGGGGGTCATGGGGAGATCGTAACAGCGCTTCTATAAGTGCTGTTGTAATTTGGTGCTGCGTGGCGTCACGGTGCGTGGTTAGGTGATCACTATCTTGGGCTGCAACCAGCAAGAAGGGTGGCCTGCCCGTGTCTGTGGCCGGAGGAGATGCGGGGCCGGCAGGACCGTCCCCTGGCGTCCTGCGTCTGCTGCGCCTCAACCCGACGGTCTGGGCGGCGACCGCGCTGTCCCTGGTCCTGACCCTGATCTGGGCGCTGTTCCTGGCCGGCGTCGGGGGCGACCTGGCCGCGCAGTGGTCCTGGGCCGACTTCGCCGCCAAGTACCCCGGCTCGGCCTACGACCTGGCCTGGTACGGCGGCATCCACCCCGCCTCCTACAGCCTGCTCGCCCCGTTCCTGATGGCGGCCGTCGGGGTCCGGGCGGCCGGCGTGCTGTCCGTGGTGGTCTCGGCGGTCCTGCTGGCGCACATCCTCACCCGTGCCGGGCTGCGCTGGCCGCTGCCGGTGGCGTTGTGGGGGACCTTCGCCCTGTGGTGCGACCTGGCCGCCGGCCGGGTCACCTTCGCCATCGGGCTCATGTTCGGCCTGGCCGCCGGTGCCGCCGCCGGGACGGAGCGCACGCCCGGCTGGGGCCGCACCGCGCTGGCCGCCGCGCTGGCGTTCCTGGCCGTGTGCGCCAGTCCGCTGGCCGGGCTGTTCGTCGAGGTCGCCGCGGCGGCCCTGCTGCTGACCGGACGCCGCCGCACCGGTATCGCCCTCGGCGTCCCCGGACCGGTCGTGGTCCTGCTGACCAGCGCCCTGTTCCCGTTCGCCGGCGTGGACCCGGTCGGCGGCACGACGATCGTCAGCACCGCCGGCTGCGCCCTGGGGGTGGCCGTGCTCGTCCCGAGCGGCCCGTCCGCCGCGCCGGTATGGCGCGTGGTGCGCGTCGGCGCTCTGCTCTACGCCGCCGGCGCCGGCCTCACGATGCTGATCGACACCCCGCTCGGCAGCAACGTGGAACGCCTCGCGCTCATCTTCGGCAGCGTGGTCTTCCTCGCCGCGCTGTGCGCCCGCGGCGACCTGCCACGGCTGCGCTCGCTGGGGCTGCGGCTGCGCATGCCCGGCCTGCACAACCCGCACCTGCCGAGTCTGCCCAGCCCGCGCATGCCGGGCCTGCGCAGCGTGGCCCTGCTCCTGGCCTTCCTGTTCGCCGGCTACTGGACGGTGACCAGCGACATCGTCGGCATCCCGACGCCCTCCGGCCGCGCGCAGGGCGCCGGGCTCGTCGCCGAACTGCGGAGCCTGCACGTGGACGCCACCGGCGCCCGCGTCGAGGCCGTCCCGATGCTCAACCACTGGGAGTCCTGGGGCCTGACCGACGTCGCCGAATTGGCCCGCGGCTGGAACCGCCAGGCCGACGTCGAGCGCAACCCCCTGTTCTACGAAGGCGGCCTCACCCCGGCCGCCTACCACGACTGGCTGCGCACGTGGGCCGTCGGATACGTCGCGGTCCCGATGCTGCCGGCCGCGGACCTGGACTACTCGGCGCGCGACGAGGCCGCCGTCCTGGCCACCGATCCGCCCTGGCTGCGCCAGATCTGGCAGGACTCGTCGTGGCGCCTGCTGAAGTTCACCGACGCCGTGGCGCTGGCCTCGCCGCCGGCGACGGTCGTGGCCACCGACGCCGCGCACATCGTGCTCGACGTCGCCGGCGCCACCACACCGGTGACCGTCCGCGTCCAATGGTCGCCCTGGCTGCGGGTCGACGGCCAGGCCGGCGCCTGCCTGGCCAAGGACGGCGACTGGACGCGGCTGGAGGTGCGGGCGCCGGGCCGGTACACGATCGACAGCGACTACCGGCTGCCGCGCGGATCGGAGTGCCCGGCCTCGTGACCACCGCGGTGACTTTCGCGGTGACTTTCGGGACGAGCCGGCTCAGCTCAGGCCGTAGCCCTTGATGAAGTGCGCGACCAGCCCGTCGACGAACTGCTCGTCCACCGGGTCCCCGGTCATCAGGACCCGGTGGTAGATCGGCCCGACGAGCAGGTCCACCGCGGCGAGCACGTCCACATCCTCGGGCAGCTCCCCGCGCGCGATCGCCCGGTCCAGCGGCGCCCGGTCGCGCTGCCGCTGCTCGTCGAGGTAGTGCGTGCGCAGCTTCTCGGCGAAGGCGGCGTCGTGCTGCGCGTGGCCGATCAGGGCCCTGAAGACCGCGCCGGCGTCGTTGGCGCTCAGGAAGCCCGCCAGCCGCAGCAGGTGCGCGCGCAGGTCCTCGGCCAGCGGCTCGTGCTCCTGCGGGGCCAGGTCCCGGGCCGCGTCCTCCAGGAACGTGTCCAGCAGGATGTCCGTCTTCGAACCCCACCAGCGGTAGATCGTCTGCTTGGCCACGCCCGCGGCGGATGCGACGCCCTCGATCGTCACCCCCGCGAAGCCCTTCTCCACCAGCAGGTCGTCGGCGGCCTGGAGCACGGCTTGGCGCGCGTCCTCGCTGCGTCCGTGGCGGTTGCCGTGGTGGCGCTGCTGTGCGGGCACGTGATTCACTCCTTGGACAAGACGCAACGTTGCGTCTACTCTACAGCACATGATCTCCTCCAGCACCCTGCGCGACCCCCGTGTCGCCGAAGCCCTCCGTCGCATGTTCGCCTCCGCGGACCAGGACGACGCAGCCTACGACCGCGCCGTGGCCCAGCACCCGCAGGGCTTCGCCGACACCGACTCCCAGCAGCGCGCCGACGCCTGGTCGGAGATCTACATGCCGATCTCCGCCGACGCCGGCCGCCTGCTCTACACCCTCGTACGCGCCGTGAAGCCGGCGACGGTCGTCGAGTTCGGCATGTCCTACGGCATCTCCACGCTGCACCTGGCCGCCGCGGTCCGGGACAACGGCGCCGGGCGCGTGGTGACCACCGAGATGTCCGCGACCAAGATCGCGGCGGCGCGCGCCACGTTCGAAGAGACCGGGCTGAGCGACGTCGTCACCGTGCTGGAAGGCGACGCGTTGGCGACGCTGCCGGAGCACCTGGCCGACGCCGACATCGACTTCCTGCTGCTCGATGGATGGAAGGACCTGTACGTCCCGGTCCTGCGCGCGCTCGAACCGCGGCTGGCGCCCGGCGCGCTGGTCATCGCCGACGACACCAGCTTCGAGTCGGTCAAGCCGTACTTGGAGTACGTGCGCGACCCCGCCAACGGCTACGAGGGCGTCACCTTCCCGGTCGAGGACGGCATGGAGATCAGCTGCCGTCTGTAGCGCGCCGCTCGGCATCCACGTCACCATCGTCGAGCCGGGCCCTACGGCACCGACTGGTCGACCGGGTCGGCGGTGCACACCGAGCCGATGGCCGCCTACGAGCTGGTCCGCCAGGCCCGGCGCGCCGGTGCCGCGGCCCGCGCGCCGCAGGACCCGCGGGCGACCGCGGATGTCATCCTGGAACTGGTCGACGCCGAGGAACCGCCTCTTCGGCTGTTCCTCGGCGCCTATCCCTATCCGGTCGTCACGGCCGCCTACCGGAAGCGGTTGGAGACCTGGGAGGCCTGGCGGACCCTCTCCACCAGGGCCTGACCCGGACGTCCGGCTAGAGAATCCTCCATAGGTGGTCCGCCGATCCGTTGTCGTCGTATTGCACGACGTTCGCGGAGTCGGCTGTGGACATGGTGGCCACGCCGAGGACCAGACCGCTGTTCGAGTTCTGGATCCGGAACCAGGGGCCGCCGCCGGGGCGCAGGCGCCACAGGTGGTCCGCGGTGCCGTTGTCGTCGAACTGCACGACGTTCGCCGAGTCCGAGGTCGACATGTCGGCCACGCCCATGACCTTGCCGGAGTTCAGGTTCTGGATCTTCCACCAGCCGCTGGAGTCGCTGAGGAAGGTCCACTGGTGGTCGGCGGTGCCGTTGTCGTCGTACTGCACGACGTTCGCCGAGTCGGCCATGGACATGTCGGCCACACCGAGCACCAGACCGCTGTTCTTGTTGATGATGCGGACCGGGCCGTCGGGGATCAGGGTCCAGAGATGGTCGGCGGTGCCGTTGTCGTCGTACTGGACCACGTTCACCGAATCGGCGGTGGACATGTTCGCGACGCCGGCGACCTTGTCGCTGTTGACGTTGCGGATGCGCATCCGGCCGTCGCCGTTGTCGATCAGGGTCCAGACATGGTCCAGGGTGTTCGTGCTCTCGAACTGCACGATGTTCGCCGAGTTCGCGGTGGACATGCCGTCCACGCCCAGTACCAGGCCGCTGCACGCGTTGCGGACGCGGACGTTGCCGTCGCCGTTGTCGACCAGCTGCCACAGGTGGTCGGCGGTGCCGTTGTCGTCGAACTGGACCACCTGGGCGCTGTCGTCCCAGGACATGTTCGACACGCCCATGACCTTGCCGCTGTTGGCGTTCAGCAGCCTGAAGTAGCCGCCGGGCTGGGCGAAGGCGCCGCCGCTGGTCCCGACCGCGGGGAAGGCCGTGATGCGCAGCCGGGCCGCGCCCATCGGGATGAGCGTCACGGTGGTGGTGCTGGAGGCTTGGAAGGGGCCGGTCGGCAGTTCGGTGGCGACGTTCTGGTCGTCGGCGGTCCAGTGCGCGAGCTGCGCGGCCGGGGCGGTGATGCTGACCGGAACACTTTGCTGGGTGAACGGATTCGCCGATACCGAACCGGTGGCGGCGTGGAACGACAGTGCGCCGGCCGGGTTCGAGGACGGCAGGTCCAGGCCGTAGTTCCACGGGGTGGTGGCGTGCACCTCGTACTCGGGGAACTCCGAGTTCCCAGCGAACTGGACGTAGTTCTCACCGATCTTCAGCGAGTAGTCCAGGGCCCCGTTCGACACCGACAGGGCGCCGCCGATCGTGCTCCACGAGGAGACGACCGGGGTGGACGGCAGGTGGATCGTCACCGTGTCGCCGTTGTGCCAGGTGCGCGGGATCGGGGTGTACGCCGGGCCGGCCGGTGCGCTGACGGCCTTGCCGTTGACCGCGACCGCCGGGGCGGAGCACCAGCCCGGGATCCGCAGGTACAGCGGAAACGTTGCCGGTGTGGACGTCGACAGGGTCAGGGTGACGGTGTCGGTGAACGGATAGCCCGTGCTCTCGGTGACGGTGACCGAGTGGCCGCCGGCCACGTTCGCGGTGACAGAACAGGGGGCGTACATCACCGCGCACAGTCCGTCGTCCGGGGTGGCGGCCCACAGTTCCTCGGTGAAGTAGGGCCAGCCCTGGCCGTAGTTGTGCGGGCAGCAGCGGTACTGGTCCACGCCGGGCATGTACGCCTGCATCGCCCGGACGTTGCTGAACTGGCCTTGGGTCTTCACCGTGTTCGACAGGTCCACGCTGTTCATCGAGGTGATGTAGTGCGTGCCCTTGCCCTGCGGGTCCAGGGCCGCCGGCAGCATGTTGAACGCCAGTTGCTCGCAGCGGTCGGCCCACACCGGGTCGCCGGTGATCCGGTTCAGCAGCTCGTGGCTGGCCATCAGCTCGACGACGCCGCAGGTCTCGAAACCCTGGCGGGGGTCGCGATAGCCGATGCGGCCGTTCTCGTCGCCGGCGAACCCGCCGCCGGGGAACTGGCCCCAGCGGCCCATGATCGTCGCGTAGTTCTGATACGCGTTCTGCGTCATGCCGGACTGGCCGGAGCGCAGCGCGTACACCGCCGGTTCGCGGAAACCCTGCGCCAGGTTGACGTTGTGCGGGGTGGGCAGGTTGTTCAGCCAGTTCGCGCTGTTGCTGTGCATCGTGTCGGCCAGATCGAGCAGGAAGGCCTCGCCGGTGCGGTTGTAGAGCCAGTAGATGACGTCCAGGCCGTCCGCGACGCGGAAGGAGAGCCAGTAGGCGGAGAACACCGAACCCGGCTGGGCGTGCACGAACTGCAGGAACGCGGTCATGGCGTTCAGGGTGTTCTGGTCGCCGGTGTACTCCACACGGCTGCGCATGGCTTGGAGCAACGGCAGGTAGGGCCACAGGTCCGCCTGGCCGCCCTGGTTGGTGCGCAGGTACGTCGGGCCGAAGAACCCGTCCGAGGCCTGCGTGGCCAGGATGCCCTCGATCCAGGACGCGGTGTCGGCCAGAGCCGTGGCGTCACCGGTGAGGTAGGCCAGATCGCCATAGCCGCGCAGCCAGTAGGGCACCTCCTCCCAGCCGTCCTGGGACGGGTTGAGCCAGCCGGTCGTGGACTTGTCCAGGAAGTGGGAGGTGTCCTGGTACTTGCCGCACAGGCCGTTCAGCTGGAGCTGGATTTGGCCGGCCAGCCAGCCGGAGGGGCGGACGGCGCCGGGGGGAAGCCGCAGCAGCGCGGTCGGCGCCAGGGGCGCGGCGTTCGGGGTGTACAGGCCGCCGCCGGCCGGCGCTATGCGCGCGGTGGCCGCGCTGGCCGCGCTGGCCTGGGACGTCAGGGCCGGACTGGTGGTCATGGCGGCGGCCGTGAGAGCGCCGGTGCGCAAGAGAGCGCGGCGGGACAGTGGCACGTGGGGCAGGGACATGATGAGGCTCCGGTGGGTAGAGCGCCCTGATTCAACGATGTAATGCCTCATTCAGACACCGTGCGGGTGGTGCGTCAAGACCCTGCCTTGAGCGCGGTGATTCGCCGAATGCTGATCGGCGTGCCGAAACCGCTGCTCGGGGCGGTTATCGAGGCCTGATGAGGGTTTTGCCTCAAGCAACAAGAGGCTTGACATGCCTGCCTCGGAGGTGCATGACTAGCGTTACATCGTTGGAAACACCGCACCACGGAACCGTCGAAGAACCGATGCGCGCGCCGGGAGCCGCGCGTCGGCGCGTACCCGAATCCGCCCGTGACGAGGATGTGACGAATTTCCATGCGCTCGCGTGTAAAGACTCTGACCCGGCCGGCGATGGCCGCGACCGTGGCCGTGGCCTGCCTGGCCGGCACCGCCGCCTGCGCCAAGTCGGCGGCCAAGCCCGCCGCCTCCGGTGCGTCCTCGACCGGGACGGCGGCCCAGCAGGTGGTCGCCACCTCGGCCTCCGGCCCGGGGTGCACGTACCAGACCTACGCCGGCGGCGTGCCGCAGGTGAACCTGACCGACCCCGGCACCGTCGTGGGGTTCTCGCAGTCGGAGTCCACCAGCAACCCCTTCCGGTCCACCGAGACCGACTCGATCACCAGCCAGGCCAAGTCGCTGGGGATCAAGCTGATCCAGCGCAACGCCAACGCCGACGTGAACGCGCAGAACTCGCAGATCGAGGACATGATCGCCCAGGGCGCCAAGGTCCTGATCGTGGCCCCGGAGAACTCCGACGGCCTGGGCCCGGCGCTGGCCGAGGCCAAGGCCAAGAAGATCCCGGTGCTCACCATCGACCGGACCGTCACCGGCACCGCGTGCGGCGACTTCATCGCCTTCATCGGGTCGAACTTCTACGGCCAGGCCCAGATCGCCGCCGACGACCTGGCCGCGGCCACCGGCAACACGGCCAAGGTCGCGATCCTGTCCGGCACCCCGGGCAACAACGTGAGCACCGACCGGACCAACGGGTTCCAGGACGAGCTGAAGTCCAAGTACCCGACCATGACCGTGGTCGCCTCGCAGACCGGCAAGTTCGACCAGACCGACGGCCAGTCGGTGATGGCCCAGATGCTCCAGGCCAACCCGGGCATCAACGCCGTCTACGCCGAGAACGACGAGATGGCCCTGGGCGCGATCCAGGCGATCAAGGCGGCCGGCAAGACCCCGGGCAAGGACATCAAGATCGTCTCGATCGACGGCACCCAGCAGGCGGTCCAGGACGTGGCCTCCGGCTCGATCTACGCCGACGTCGAGACGAACCCGCGCTTCGGCCCGCTGGCCTTCTCCTCGCTGCAGGCGTTCTTCGGCACCTCCGGGGTCTCCAGCAAGGTGATCATCAAGGACAACCACTTCACCCAGGCCGACGCGGCGCAGGCGCTGTCCGGCGGCCAGGTCTACTGAGCTGGCGGTGCGGGGATCTGCGACATCTGACATCGCGGGTCCACGATTCCTGGGTCCACTGAGGAGGAACCGTGCCGACGAGGCCGGATGAACCAGACCCCTCCGTGCCGCCGGAGGCAGGAGCGCCCGAGGGCGCTCCTGCCTCGTTGGAGGCCCGGCAGGTGGTGAAGAGCTTCGGCGGCGTCCACGCTCTGCGCGGGGCGGATCTGTCGGTGCGCCCCGGCGAGGTGCACGCCCTGATGGGCGAGAACGGCGCCGGGAAGTCCACCCTGATCAAGCTGCTCACCGGCGTGTACCGGCCCGACGACGGGGTGGTCGCGCTGCACGGGACCGAGCGGTCCTTCCGCACGCCGCTGGAGGCGCAGGCGGCCGGCATCTCGACGATCTACCAGGAGGTGAACCTGGTCCCGATGATGTCGGTGGCCCGGAACCTGTTCCTGGGCCGCGAGCCGCGCAGGTTCGGCCTGGTCGACGTGCGCACGATGAACCGGCTGGCCGCCGAGATCCTGGTGCGCTACGGCGTGCGCGTCGACGTCACCGCGCCGGTGCACACCCTGGGCCTGGGCGCCCGGCAGATGGTCGCGCTGGCCCGGGCGGTGCGCACCGACGCCCGCGTGGTCATCATGGACGAGCCGACCTCCAGCCTGGAGCCGCGCGAGGTCCAGACCCTGTTCGGGGTCATCAGGACCCTGCGGGAGCAGGGCGCGGCGGTGGTGTTCGTCAGCCACCGGCTGGACGAGCTGTACGAGATCTGCGACCGGGTCACGGTGCTGCGCGACGGCCGGACCGTGCACAGCGGCGCGATGGCCGAGCTGCCGCGCACCGAGCTGGTCGCGCTCATGCTCGGGCGCGCGCTGCTGGCCGCGCACGACGGCCGGGTCACGGCCTTCGCCCCGGACAAGTCACAGCGGCAGCCGGCTCCCGCCGATGCGGCGTTGAAGGACTTGCTTCCGCGCGGGCGTGCTGGCCGGACCTCCGCGGGCTCCGGGGGCTCAGTGGGCTCAGCGGGCTCCGACCGGTCCGATCCGCCGGCGCTGAGCATCGGCGGCCTGACCGACCGGCACCGCCTGCACGACGTCAGCCTGGAGGTCGCCGCCGGCGAGGTGGTCGGCCTGGGCGGGCTGCTCGGCGCGGGCCGCAGCGAGACCGCGCAGGCGGTGATCGGCGCGCATCCGGCCGCCGGCACGGTTTCCGTGGCCGGCAAGCAGATCCGGCGCCGCAGCCCGCAGGCCGCGGTGCGCGCCGGGATCGCGATGCTGGCCGAGGACCGCAAGGCCGAGGGCGTGATCCCCGGGCTGTCGGTGCGGGAGAACATCGTGCTGGCCGCGCTGCCCAGGCTGTTCCGGGCCGGGATCGTCTCCACCGCGCGGCAGGACCGGATCGTCGAGTTCTTCATGACCCGGCTGCGGATCAAGGCCTCCAGCCCCGAGCAGAAGGTGCAGGACCTGTCCGGCGGCAACCAGCAGAAGGTGCTGCTGGCCCGCTGGATGTGCCTGAACCCCAGGGTGCTGCTGCTGGACGAGCCCACGCGCGGCATCGACGTCGGGGCCAAGGCCGAGGTGCAGACCATCATCGACCAGCTGGCCGCCGAGGGAGTCGGCGTGCTGCTGATCTCCTCCGAGCTCGACGAGCTGATCGAGGGCTCGGACCGGGTCGTGGTGCTGCACACCGGGACGGTCGCGGCGCGCCTGGACCGGGCCGAGGTCACCGCGCCGAACCTGATGAGCGCGCTGGCCGGCGAGGGATCCGATCCGGCGGACGAAGCCGGATACGAGCCTGAGGCCGTCCCTGAACCCGAGCCTGAGCACGAGCCCGAGCACGAAACCGCAGCCGCGATTCCGCACGAGCGCGAGGAGGGCGCACCGTGATCGCCGCCACCGTGATCGAATCCGTGGACGCCGACGGCGCCGGCGCCCGCGACCGGATCCTGGACCTGGCCCAGCGCTACGGCGTCTACGCGGCGCTGGTCGTGCTGGTCGCCGTCGCGACGGCGATGAACAGCGACTTCATGTCGGCGTCGAACTGGCGCGTGCAGCTGTTCCAGACCGCCCCGACCGTGCTCGTGGCCCTGGGCATGGCGCTGGTGATCGGCACCGAGGGCGTGGACCTGTCGGTCGGTGCGACCATCGCGCTGGCCGCCTCGGTCATCCCGCTGTACATCGGCTACGGCCCGGCCCCGGCGATCGTGCTGGCCCTGCTGCTCGGCGCGGCCGCCGGCCTGGTCGGCGGCTCGATGGTGGCCTTCGCGGGGGTGCAGCCGATCGTGGCCACGCTGTCGTTGATGATCGGCCTGCGGGGCCTGGCCGAACTGCTCAACGGCGCCGCCGCCAAACCGGTGGAGGACACCACGATCCTCAACCTCGGCGAGCAGAATCTGGCCGGGGTGCCGCTGATGGCGTGGATCGCCCTGGCCGCCACCGGCGCCGTGGCCTACACCGTGCGCCGCACCACCTTCGGCCGCCAACTGGTCGCGATCGGCGACAACAAGCGCGCCAGCCTGCTGGCCGGGCTGCCGGTGCGGCGCGTGCTGGTCACCGTCTACGTGCTCTCCGGGATCCTGTCCGCGCTGGCCGGCGTGCTCATCGTCGGCCACGGCGCCGAGGCGGACCCGGCCAACCAGGGACTGAACATGGAACTGAGCGCGATCACCGCCGTGGTGGTCGGCGGCACCCCGCTGGCCGGCGGCCGGGTCCGGGTGCTGGGCACGGTGGCCGGGGCGATGTTCATGCAGCTGGCCTCGGCGGTGCTGATCCAGCACAACGTGCCGACCTCCACCACGCAGATCGTCGAGGCCGTGCTGATCTGCCTGGCCGTCTACGTGTCCAGGGAACGGGGGACGCGATGAGCGTGCGGACATCGCAGACGGTGGCTCCGGCCCCGGCGCCGCGCGAGGGCGCCGAGAGCAGGCTGGAGACGCCGGGCGAGCGCTGGATCCGGCGCGCGGAACGGCGCGGGCCGCTGGTGGTGCTGGTGGCGGTGTGCGCGGCGGCGACGATCGCCTCGCCGTCGGACGCGTCCTGGTCGGACGTGAGCACCATCTTGGGCAACAACGCCTTCGTCTGGCTGCTGGCCCTGGGGATGACGTTCGTCATCACCACCGGCGGCATCGACCTGTCGGTGGGCTCGCTGTACGCGCTCGGCGGCGTGCTGGCGGCGCGCGGCGCGACGCACAGCCCGTGGCTGGCGATCGCGCTGCCGCTGGTGGTGTGCGCGGCGTGGGGCGCGGTGCAGGGGCTGCTGGTCGCCTACGGGGGGATGGCGCCGTTCATCGTCACGCTGGCCGGATTGCTCGGCGCGCGCGGACTGCTCCAGGCGCTGACGGATCAGGGATCGACGACGTACCTGGTGCCGACCGGCTCCTGGTTCCGCCACCTGGGCGCCGGCACGTGGGTCCCGGTGGGGATCGTGGCGGCGCTGTTCGCGGCGGGCTGGATCCTGATGGAGCGCACCGGCTACGGCGCGACCCTGACCGCGATCGGCGGCAACCAGGACTCCGCGGTCCTGCTCGGCCTGCCGGTGGCCCGCGCGAAGGTGCTGGTCTACCTGCTGTCCGGCACCCTCGCCGGCGCGGCCGGAGCGCTGGGCGGCGCCCGGCTGGGCTCCGGCGTGACCACGATCGGCGTCGGCTATGAACTGACCGCGATCGCCGCCGTGGTGATCGGCGGCACGCTCCTGACCGGCGGCTACGGCACCATCGGCGGAACCGTCTGCGGCGTCCTGCTGCTGGCGGTGATCCACCACCTGATCGACCGGTACCTGTCCCAGTACGGATCGGCGATGACGGACGCGGTGAACGGCGCGTTCCTGGCCGTCGTGGTCCTGGCGCAGGCACTGCTCGAGCGTTCGCGGCGGCGATGACCGCAGCGAACGGCCGCGGCGCCGGGCCGCCGGGCGGGGCGTGCCCGGCGGCCCCGGCGTGCGCGGCGTGCATGGCGTGCATGGCGTGCGCGGCGCCGCCCCGGACTTCAGCCCCCGCTGCTGCCGCTGCCCCCGCTGCCGGGTCGCGCTCGCTTCCGGCCGCGCGGGCTGCCGGCGCGGCGCGGGCGAAGCCGCCACAACGCCCGCTGCCCCGGCCGCGCCTACTCTCCGCTGCTCCCGCTGCTCCCGCTGCTCCCGCTGCTCCCGCTGCTCTCCCGGATCACCAACCGGTGCCCCGGCTGGATCAGCCGCCCGGGCTCCCCGTACCCGTCCGCGATCCGGTGCAGCAGCGCGTCCACCGCGGCCTCGGCGATGCCGGTCTTGTCCGGTGCCACCGTGGTCAGCGACGGGATCGCGTACTCCGCCTCCTCCACGTCGTCGAATCCGACCAGCGCGATGTCGTGCGGCACCCGCAGGCCCGCCTCGTGGATCGCGCGCAGTGCCCCCAGGGCCATCAGGTCGTTGAAACAGAACACCGCGTCGGGCCGTTGCGGCAGCTTCAGCAGCCGGCGCATCGCGGCCGCGCCGTCGGGGCGGAAGTAGGCGCGTACCGGCGGGCACAGGGCGGGTTCGGCCGGCAGGCCCGCCTCGGCCAGGGCCTGGCGGTAGCCGGTCATGCGCTGCTGGGCGGTGGCGCGGGGGCTGGGGTCCTGCCAGCCGATCGCGGCGACGCGGCGGCGGCCGGCGGCTATCAGGTGGCGGACCGCCTCCCGGGCGGCGGCCACGTTGTCGATGTGCACGTGGTCGCAGACCAGGCCCAGGTCGGCCTCGCCGAGCAGGACCAGCGGGATCTGGCGCTCGCGCGCGGCCAGCTCGTGCTGGTCCAGGCCCAGGGGGCTCAGGATCACGCCGTCGATCATCGGGTCGCCCAGACCGCTGGCGATGCGCAGCTCGGCGCGGGGGTCGCCGGCGGTGTCGTCCATCAGGACCGTGACGCCGTGCCGGCGGGCCGCGGCGATCACCTCGACCGCCAGCTCCGCGAAGTACGGGGAGGGCAGTTCGGGGAAGGCCAGCGCGATCACGCCGCTGCGCCCCGTGCGCAGTTTGCGGGCCGCCACGTTGGGGTGGTAGCCCAGCGCGTCGATCGCGGCCTGCACCTTCTCCCGGGTCGCGGCGGCCACGTGCACCGTGCCGTTGACCACGTTGGACACCGTCTTCACCGAGACGCCGGCGGCCTCGGCGACGTCCTTCAGCCTCGGCGCGGGCCCGGCGCCGTTCGGGACACTCCTCGCCCCATCCATCGTCGCCTCAGTGCTCCGTCCGCCTGATGTGATCTGATGTCAGTGTTCCAACGTTAGAATAGCTCATTTCCTGACAATCTTCACAAACTTCTGATTCAGCTCGACCAGCACCGATCGACAGCACCGAGGAGCAGCCCGTTGCGATCTTCAGCCCTCCGACCTTTCGGCACCCTGCCCGACGGCACCGCGGTCGACAGCTGGCAGCTGACCGACTCCTCCGGACTCCGCGCCACGATCCTGTCCTACGGCGCGACCCTGCAGGAACTCACGACGCCGGATCGTGACGGCGACCCGGCGAACATCGTCCTCGGCTTCGACAACCTCTCGGACTATCTGGAGCGCGCCGCCTATTTCGGCTGTGTCGTCGGACGGTACGCCAACCGCATCGCCGGCGGCACGTTCCCCCTCGACGGCCGCGCCGTCCGCCTCCCGCTCAACGACGGCCCGCGCCCCAACACCCTGCACGGCGGCAGCCCCGGCTTCGGCGCGCGCCTGTGGACCGCGCCCGACGGCGTCACCGACGTCGACGGCGGCACCGCCCTCACCCTCATCCGCGTGAGCCCCGACGGCGAGGAGGGCTTCCCCGGCGAGGTGACCGTCAGCGTCCGCTACACCCTGGCCGCCGGCTGCCTCACCCTGGACTACCGCGCCGAGACGACCGCCCCGACGGTCCTGAACCTGTCGAACCACGCCCGCTTCAACCTTGCCGGCGAAGGCGTCGGGAACGTCCTGGACCACGAACTCGCCGTCGCCGCCGACGGCTTCCTGCCGGTCGACGAAGCCCTGATCCCCCTCGACGGAGCCGCCCCGGTCGCCGGCACCCCCTTCGACTTCCGCGACCCGGCACCGGTCGGCGCGCGCCTGACCGACCCGCATCCGCAACTCCGGGCGGCCGGCGGATACGACCACTGCTTCGTACTGCGCGGCGGACGCACGGAACAGCCGCGTCCGGTCGTCACCCTGCACGACCCCGCCAGCGGTCGCGTCATGCGGATCGCCACGACCGAGCCGGGCCTCCAGCTCTACCTCTCCGGCGAACTCGACGGCAGCATGACGGGCCTGGGTGGACGCCCGTATGAGCAGTACGGCGGCATCGTGTTGGAGACGCAGCACTTCCCCGACTCGCCGAACCGTCCCGACTACCCCTCGACCGTGTTGCTGCCGGGGCAGGTGTTCACTTCGACGACCGTGTTCGAGCTGGGCTGTCTCCCACGTCACAGCGCGAACCGCGCGGAATAACGTGGAATAACTGAGTCCCTATCGCGTTAGACGGGGTGGGCCCGATCGTTCATCGCACTGTCAACCCACGCGAAGAGCGCAGGAGGAACACCATGAAGTCCGGAATCCACCCCGCATACCGCCCCGTCGTCTTCCGCGACCAGGCCGCCGGTTACACCTTCCTGTCCCGGTCCACCGCTGAGAGCGCGCAGACCGTCGTCTGGGAGGACGGCCGCACCTACCCGGTCATCGACGTCGAGGTCTCCTCGGCCAGCCACCCCTTCTACACCGGCAACAGCCGCGTCGTGGACACCGCCGGCCGCGTCGAGCGCTTCAATCGGCGCTACCAGCGGCAGAGCTCGGCCGACTGACGCACCAGGGCTCGTCATGCGAGCCGCCCGGGCACTACCTAGAATCCCGTTGAGGATTCGGAGTGCACCCGAAGTCGGGGTCGCGTATAACGATCCTGTTTTGTGTCCCGCCTCGGCGGGTCGGGTGAAGGGGTGCGATGCAGGAGAAGAACACGATCCCGCTGCCGGCGGATCCGTCAGTGGCGGGGCGTAGGCGCACGATGGCCATCGCCGCGGGTGCCGTCGTCGCCGTGGCGGTGGGCGTGGTGTCGGTGGTGGCCGTGGCCGGAGGTTCGTCCAAGCCGCGCAAGGCGGCGGTCGGCGCGGCGGCGGCGAGCAGCCCGGGAGGCTACGTCACCGGCTCCGACGGCGGGTACTCGCAGCAGCCGCCGCAGTTGACGTTCTCGGCGCGTCCCGGAGCCCCTTCGCCAACCACACCCACGACGGCCTCGACGTCGTCGTCCGCGCCGGCGGTCCCGCCGCCTTCGGGGCCGGCGAGCAGCTTCTCGCAGCCGGCATCGGCGCCTCCGCCGGCGAAGACCACGGCCAAACCGCCGGCCTCGACGACCGCGGCGCCCCCGCCGCCGGCCTCGAGCACGAAGGCTGCGAGCTCGCTGCAGATCAGCGGCACCATCTCGTGTGTGTCCGGACACTCGGTCGAGGGTGTCTGGGTGCAGGCGGCCCAGGGCGCGGGCTACTCGCCGTGGCAGGGCATCGGCAACGGCTCCACGTCGCGCTACTGGTACACGCTGCCGACCACCGAATCGTTCTCCCTCCATGTCGGCTGCGGAGGTACGACGGCGGCGTGGGGCGTGGCACTCACCACGCCGGAGGCCCCCGGTCCGGTCGCCAACTTCACCTGCCACGACGTCTCCGGGCAGGCCGAGTACGGGAAGTGCGACCTGCAATAGTCGGTCCTTCTCGGTAAGGTGCGGTCAAGGGAATCGCTTATTACCGGGAGGGCTGCATGACCAGCGAGCTGACGCACCGTTGGGCCGAGGGCTGGAGCGTGTCGCGCGGCACCGCCGCGCCGGTCGTCACGCAGTGGGGACTGCGGATCGAGGTGGGCGCGGCGAACCAGCTGCGCCGCCATGTGTTGCTGGACCCGAGCGAGCCCGGGGTGCGGGAGCTGGTGGCCGGCATCGACGAGCCGCTGACGTGGATCAAGAGCCATGTGGAGCCCTCGGAGCTGGCGCCGTGGCTGCCCGCCGGCTGGACCGAGGACATCCCGGGCTGGCTGATGGCGATCGACGTGGCGCCGGCGGCCGTCGCGCTGCCGGACGGGTACACGCTGAGCTCGGAGTCGAAGGAGGGCGTGACCTATATACGGATCCACACCTTCGACGGCGAGCTCGCGGCGCGCGGCCAGTACGGCTACGTCGGGGACCACGGGACCGTGGACCAGATCGAGACCGAGCCCGCGCACCGGCGCCGCGGACTGGGCTCGGTGGTGATGAACGCGCTGGCCAACGCCGCCGACGAGCTCGGTGCCTCGACGAGCGTGCTGGGCGCGACCGTCGAGGGCCGGGCGTTGTACGAGGCGATGGGATGGAAGGTGCACGCGCCGCTGGCGGGATTCGTCTACCGGCGGTAGACAATGGAAACCGATGTCGTTGCCATCTTTGCCCTGGTACGCACCTGTGCGATTCACTTCGGGTGTCACCTTCGACATCCCGACCCGGGCGGAGCCAAGTGTCTGAGCATCTTCACGACCACGACGAGCACGGCGCGGCCATGCACGACGCGGCCGAGCACGGCGCGGTCGAGCACGGTCACTCCGGTCACAGCCACTCCGGCCACAGCCACGGCGTGGCCCTGGACGCCGACCGCCGCTGGCTGCTGACCGGCCTGGCGCTGATCCTCGGCTTCATGGCGGTCGAGGTGGTCATAGGCCTGCTCGCGCACTCCCTGGCCCTGCTCTCCGACGCGGCCCACATGCTCACCGACGCCGGTTCCATCCTGCTGGCGCTGTTCGCGATGCGCCTGGCGGCGCGTCCGGCGCGCGGGGGCTACACGTTCGGCCTGAAGCGTGCCGAGATCCTGTCGGCGCAGGCCAACGGCGTGACCCTGCTGGTGCTCTCGGCGGTGCTGGCCTTCGAGGCGGTGCGCCGACTGCTCAACCCGCCGGAGGTGGCCGGCGGGCTGGTGCTGGCCGTGGCGCTGGTCGGGGTGGTGGTGAACATCGCCGCGGCCTGGTCGATCTCCAAGGCCAACCGCACCTCCCTGAACGTCGAGGGCGCCTTCCAGCACATCCTGACCGACCTGTACGGCTTCATCGCCACCGCCATCGCCGGCCTGGTGGTGCTGATCACCGGCTACGGCCGCGCCGACGCGATCGCCACCCTGGTGGTCGTGGCCCTGATGCTCAAGGCGGGCCTGGGCCTGGTGACCGCCGCCGGCCGCATCTTCCTGGAAGCCGCGCCCGCCGGCATCGACCCGGACGCCGTCGGCGACCAGCTGGCGGCCGTCGACCAGGTGATAGAGGTCCACGACCTGCACATCTGGGAGATCACCTCGGGCCAGGCGGCCCTGAGCGCGCACGTCCTGGTGGTCCCCGGCGGCGACTGCCACAAGGTCCGCCGCGTGATGCAACGCCAGCTCCTCGCCGAGCACGGCATCAGCCACGCGACCCTGCAGGTCGACCACCTCGGCGAGGACGCCGCCGAGACCGAGGTGCTGCAGATCTCGAAGACGGTGCCGGAGCGCGATTCCGGACACTGCGAGGACAGCCACGGTCCGGTGCACCGGACCGGGCCGCACGATCACTGAGGCACGGAGAACGGCAGGCGGCGCTCGCCAGGTCAGGCAGTGCTCGCGTCGACCAGATCCCCCACCGCCGCCGCGAGCTCGCCCCGGCGCGGCGGCCCGGACACCCGGTGCGTGACGCGTCCGGCTCCGTCGAGCAGCAAGACCGTCGGTGTGCGCAGTACCGTCAGGCGGCGCGCGAGGTCCATGCGGGCCTCGGCGTCGATGTCGAGGTAGGCGACGCTGTGGTGCTCGGCGAGTTCGCTCAGGATGCGGCGCGTCGGTCCGCAGTACTGGCAGACCTTCGAGGAGAACTGGACCAGGGTGGCCCGCGGGTCGAGCTCGATGCCCAGATCGTCGGCCGTCAGGTGCTCCGCGGCCGCCTGCTCGGCCGCGACCGTGCGCACCGCGCCGTCCGTGCGCTTGCGCCACAGTCCGAAGGCCGAGGCGGCGGCCAGCGCGCCGGCTGCCGCGAGCACTCCCGTGGGATCCATGCAGCACACAGTGCCGCCGTCTCGCGGGTTATTCCCGCCTTGTCCGGTGCATGAGACGCACGTTCCCGGGCCGCGATCGCCGACCTACCGTGGCCCGATGACGAACTCGCAGGTCACCTCGCCCTCGGCGGCCCGGGGCATCGACGTGCGCGCGCCGCGCTTCGGGGCGACGCTGACCACCGTCGTGCTCCTGGTGGTGCTCGCCACCGGCAGCGGCTGGCTGCTGGCGGCCCAGGCGCTCGTCTTCGCGATCGGTGCGTTCGCCGGCTTGCGCCGCGCGCCCTACGGTCTGCTGTTCGCGCGGCTGGTCCGGCCGCGTCTCGGGCCGCCCTCGGCGTTCGAGGACGAGGCGCCGCCGCGGTTCGCGCAGGGGGTGGGCCTGGCGTTCGCGGTGGTCGGGACGATCGGCTACCTCGCCGGCGTTCCGGTCCTGGGCGAGGCCGCCACCGCGCTGGCGTTGGCGGCGGCATTCCTCAACGCGGCGTTCGGGTTCTGCCTCGGGTGTGAGATGTACCTGGTGTTGGCCCGGGCGCGCCGTGTCTGAGGCGCGAGGGCTATTGCCCGAGGTTTGCAATACCGAGCCCGCTTCCCTAGGGTCCTGACCAAAGTCAGCTGCCCGCTCATCCATACGGCTTCTGACAACCGGCGGTTCCTGGCGACTGAGCTGTATGAGCAAAGGGGGGTTGATTCATGTCCACTCGTCCCGGCATTCCCGCGCTGGTCGCGGTCGCTTGCGCCGCGGTACTGCTGGCCGGATGCTCGAGCTCTGGCACCATCAGCGGGGACTCGGCGGCCAACACCACCGGAGGCGTCTCCGGCGGTGGCACGGGTGGCACGGGGGGTTCGGGCGGCACCGGCGGGAGCTCCGGCGGCGGTGGCGGCGACACCGGCTGCAACCAGGCGATGCTTGCGATTCAGAACGCTGAGAAGGCCCAGAACTCCGCCAATCCGCAGACCGCGCTCAAGGGCGTCAACACCTCGATAAGCCAGCTGCGCGCCGCCGCGCTCACCACGCAGAAGGCCGGCGGCAAGGACGCGATGAACAAGGTCGCCGACGACCTGCAGGCCGTCCTGAGCGCCGCGGAGTCCGGCCAGCAGCCCGACACGCAGCAGGCCCTGACCGACGCCCAGGTGGTCGCGACGGTCTGCGGCGGCTGAGCCCACACCCGGGGCTGAATCCACAACCAGGGCTGAGCGCACAACCAGGAACGCGGTTCGTCATACTGCTTCCCCGTCGAGGACCGGATCGCGATACCCGGCCGCCTGAAGCAGGAACAGCCGGGCGTACGCGTCGTCGGCCTTCATCAGCTCCTCATGCGTGCCCCGCTCCACGACGCGCCCTTCGGCCAGGACCACGATCACTTCGGCGTCCCGCAGGGTGCTGAGTCGGTGCGAGATCAGCAGGCTGGTTCGGCCGGTGCGGTGCTCGGTCAGGGCCCGGTGGATCTGGTGCTCCGCCTCGGCATCCAGGCCCGAGCTCGGCTCGTCGAGGATGAGCAGGTCCGCGTGCTCGCGCATTAGCGAGCGCGCGATGGCCACGCGCTGCCACTGGCCCCCGGACAGGGCCAGGCCCTTCTCGCGGTCCTCGTCGAAGAAGATGCGCGAGAGCATCGTGTCGTAGCCGTGGCGCAGCCCGGCGAGCGTCTCGTCGATGCCGGCCCGCGCGGCGGCGCGGTGGACGGCCGCGCGGTCGTCGAAGCGGTCCAGATCGCCGATGCCGACGTTCTCGGCCGCGGTGAGGTCGTAGCGCGCGTAGTCCTGGAACGTCGCGCCGATGCGCCGGCGCAGGTCCGCCACGTCCAGTTCGCGCACGTCCACACCGTCCCACAGGATCTCGCCCCGGTCCGGCTCGTAGAACCGGCACAGCAGCTTGACCAGGGTGCTCTTGCCGGCTCCGTTCAGGCCGACCAGGCCCACCGCGCTGCCGTGCGGCAGATACAGATCCACGCCGCGCAGCACCCACGGCGCGCCCTCGTGGTAGCGGAACCAGACGTCGCGCAGCTCGATGCCCTCGCGTAGCGGCGGCGCGGGCCGGGCGCCCCCGGCGACGTCCGGCGGCGCGGCCAGGACCGCGAGGTAGCTGCGGAACAGCCGCAGACTCGCGCCGACCTGGCCGACCTGGTTCAGGACGGTCGAGGCCGCCCCCTGGATCCCGGTGACGGCGGCGGTGAACAGCGCCAGGTCGCCGAGCGAGACGCGTCCGTCGATCAGGCCGTGCACGACCACGAGCGATCCCGCGGCGGCCACCGCGGTGCCGAGGATCGCCAGCACCGCCTGCCACAGCGCGCCGCGCCGCTCCACGGCCAGCTCGGCCGCACTGGTCTCACCGAAGGCTTCGAGCATCCGGCCGTGGAAGAGGTCTCCCGCGCCGAAGACCCGGACCTCCTTGGCCACCCCGGCGTCGGTGAGCAGCTGTTGGTAAAGCAGGCGGCGCCGCTGCGTCTGCATCGTCGCCTCGGTCGTGGCCGCACGCCGGCGGGCCAGCGCGCGTTGCAACAGGTAGGTGGGGACCGCCGTGGCGAGCAGGACCGGCGCCATCGGCGGCCACACCGCCAGCACCGCGCCGAGCATTCCGATCGCGGTGACCAGGCCCCGCACCATGTCCGTGAGCATCCCGGTGACCTGCCGGGGCGCCGCTTGAGCGCCCTGCTCGGCCAGCCGGATGCGGTCCTGGAAGGCGGGGTCTTCGAAGGGGCGCAAGCCGGTCAGGGCATTGACGGCCGCATACAGACGGTCCTGGACGCGCAGCGACACCGAGCGTTGCAACCGCAGCGTCAAGCGCGACGACGCCGCACCGCAGAGGGCTGACACGCACCCGAGTACCGCGCCGGCGAGTACGAGCTCTGAGGCATACGGCAGGCGGGCCGCGTGCCCCCGCGCCAGCTCGTCGAACAGGAGCTTGCCCGTCCAGGCCGAACCGGTCGGCACCGATCCCAGGACGACGGTGACCGCCACCGTCGCCAGGGTGCCGAGGCGGTCGGCCTGCCAGCCGAGCGCCACGGCGGACTGCAGGAGGCGCGGCCCCGATGGAGGTACGGGGCCGCGCCGGTCTGGGTTGGCCGTGTCCGGCTCGGTCATATCCGGGTTGGTCATGGCCATGGTCACGGCGCGATGCCGGCCGGCGCGGGGGACGGCACAGCGACATCGGCCCCGACAGTGGCCCCGACATCGGCCCACCGCCGCGCGCTCGCCACGATCCTGCCGTTCTCGGTGCGCATCAGCGTCGGGAACCCGTCGATGCCGCCGAACGCGGTCGCGACCGGGTCGCCCATCGGCAGCAGCGCCACGGTGCCGAGGTCGCGCACCGACGCGGCGAGCTCGCGGTCGGCCTCGCCGTGCGGATCGCCGAACACGAAGACCAGCGTCCGCTCGCGGTCCAGGCCGCCGTCCGCGCGCATCGCGGCGATCTGCGTCTTGCAGGGCTCGCAGCCGACCATGAAGCACACGACGTTGCGCGGGGTCCCGGCCAGGTCCTCGCCGCCCAGGACGCGGCCGTCGAGCGTGGCCGCCGTGAACCCGCCGACCACCAGGCCCACCGCGGGCAGGGTGTCGACGTGCGGCACGTTCGCCGTCCCGGCGGTGCGCAGCCGCCGGAGCACGGCGAACAGCAGGAACAGGTTGAACACGGTGAGAGGTGCGAGCACCGCCACCGTCACGGTGAGTACGCCGAGCAAATGAGCCCCCTTGAAGAGATCCGGGGTCGCGCCGGACCGCTGTGTCAGAGCACTGGCCAAAG
Organism: Catenulispora sp. MAP12-49; assembly: GCF_041262705.1. Taxonomy (NCBI): domain Bacteria; kingdom Bacillati; phylum Actinomycetota; class Actinomycetes; order Catenulisporales; family Catenulisporaceae; genus Catenulispora; species Catenulispora sp. MAP12-49. The sequence goes on from NZ_JBGCCP010000023.1 coordinate 180,098, forward strand.
CAATCCCGGCGACCGCGATCAACGCCACGTTGCGGAGCATCTGCGCGACGCCCCACAAGGCAGCCTCGGCCCCGGGTGCCGAGCGGGATCCGGATCCGAAGCACCGGCACCGCACCTGCTGTCCCCGAAGCCGTGCCACGGCCACCACCGTGGTGAAGGCCGTCAAGGTCAGCAACGCCAGGCCGAGTCCGACAACCGCCGTCCACGGCAGCGCCAACAGAACCGGGATCGCAACCTCGACGCCCACGACCCCCAACGCGAGAGGCCGCCGCCACGCCTCGCGGATCCACCGGAGATCGCGCAGCGTATCGACGAACTCTGCGAAGGCCGCCGACGTGCGCGCCTTGCCGAAGGCCGCGACGCCGAAGACCACCAGCAGCACCCCGCGTCCGGCCACAGCGAAGTACATCAACGTTCGTACCGCCTGTTCAGGACGTGCGGCGGGAACCCAAGGGAGGCAGACCAGGCCCCGCCGCACACGGGCCGGGCCGCCGTCAGCAGGACCGGCCGTTCGGGTCCGACACGCAGCCGGAACCCTGGCTGTACTCGGGAACGCAGGCGCCGCCGCAGTTGAACCGCCCGGGGCAGTACTGGTCGTACATCTTCCCGTTGTGGCAGTAGCTGTGGGAGTACGCCAGACCGCACGGGTCCGGGGGGACGCACGCGCCGGCGGTCTCCTGACGCAGCACGCGCGCCAGCATCCGGTCACCCCAGCTGTTGATCCTTCTGGTCATCGATCCTCCACGTCGTCGAGCGGATACGGACCTTGCGATGTCCGACTCTGCTCGACCACGCCCGGGGGAATCACGAACCCCGGACGATCCCGCACACTTGTGCGTCCGCGCCCAGGCGCGCCGGAAAAAGTGGCGCCCCTGACCTATGCGTGGGTGAGGTTCTCGTGTGGGTGCGGGTGGGGTGGGTGGCTTACAGGCGTTTCTTGACGGCTTCGCGCAGGGTTTGCGGGATCCGTTGGTGGCGCGGGTCGGTGGTGGCGTTGGTTTCGCGGGGCGGGGGTGGTGTGGGTAGGTGGTCGGGTCTACTGCGGCAGTCAAGAGCAGAGGCGACAGTCAAGAGCGCCTCCGGCGGCGCCTGCGCGGCGAGCGGCCTCGCTCCGGGGAGTGGGGGTTGCGCTGGCTGCCGGCGGACGTTGCTTGTGGTCGCCTTTGTCCCGGATTCCCCGTCGCATCGTCGCCTTACGGAAGCAGACCGGTCCGGTGGTATCAAGTCGGATCGCCCAGCT